>JAILMH010000079.1 GCA_024692715.1 Lachnospiraceae bacterium | reverse complement strand
GTTGTACATAATGTAACAAATGTAGGAAGAGCAAGCGGATTGTCTGTATATTTCCCATATGACAATACTGATCTGATGGATCAGATGATGGATAAGTATGATTCAGAAGGTTATAACGCGGATTATACATCTTTCATACATGATTTTACTGCTAAGCGTAATGGGGATGATCTTACTGAGTGGACAGTAGAAGAAAGTGATCCGGTGGCAGATGAGTCAGATGAAACGGGATTTTCTATCCAGCTTTCAGATGAAGAAGTCGCTAATTTTTCTAAGGCTTATGCTACTGTATGGGAAAAGGATGCCGGAGATGAAAGCGGAGAGAGCTATGTTCTCTGGCTTGAAAGCCTTGATACAGCTCTTGATGAGAATGGAAAGTTAAGTGCAAACTATGACGGTAAGATCTTTTATCTTACTGATGACAGCGGAGACAAGGTCCCGATCTTTGCGATCCAGACTGAACTTACAGATGATTATTCAGAATATGTAACCTATATCACAAAGGGTCATGCGTCAGAAGATCAGCACAATGATGCTGTTTATATCAGAGTTGATAAGGAGCATCCTGAAGGAGTGATCACCGGAATTTATAAAGTGGAAAATAATGAAAATATAAAATGCCCTGATAAGCAGGTCGATAAGATCGAGGATGGAGATTATCTTCTTGTAATGTATTTTGGAAGAAAGATCCGCTTTAACGATGATGGAACTGTTGAGCCATTTGACACCTGGGAGGAGTCATCTTACTGGGGCGCTGAGATGGATGTTGAAGGTCAGTTAAAAGTCAGCTTTGAAAAGCCTTCTTTGGAACACGATTATATAGGACTTTTTGACATCAGAGATACTCAGGGTAAAGAACATGATACTAATTACCTTGATGTTCATATTGATGGTAAAGAGGGTAACGGAAAGACAGTCTATGAAGAAGCTTTAGGCACTGTAGGCTATTATTTGTAAAAAAATCTGAAAATTATGAAACCTTTTTAGAATTTGAAAAGTATTATAGTCAGAACAGGACAAAGGAGAGAAAAAATATGA
This sequence comes from Lachnospiraceae bacterium, assembly GCA_024692715.1. Lineage (GTDB taxonomy): Bacteria > Bacillota > Clostridia > Lachnospirales > Lachnospiraceae > NK4A144. The sequence continues at coordinate 24,535 of JAILMH010000079.1, read as the reverse complement.
TAAAGAGAAAACTTTTAACAGTAGCACTTGCAGCAGTATTGGCACTTGGAACAGTAGGATGCGGCAGCTCAAGCCAGGCAGCAGAGGACAGCGAAAGCGGAGAAGTAAAGAGCCTTTTTGAACATTCTTCATCTAAAGATGATGACGATGATGATCGAAAAGATGACGATGAAGATGAGGAAGACGAAAAAGACGACGAGGATTCTGAAAAAAAAGATGATGAGGACGAGGATGACTCGGATAAGAAAGACGACGACAAGGATTCTGAAGAAAAGGATGAAGAAGATGAAGAAGATGATGATGATGAAGTTTCCGGCCTCTCAGAAAAGGAGATCATAAAGAAACTCGGCGATGATGTAGAGTCCGGTGAATTTGCAGTAGATGATGCGATATATGAGCTTCCGGCAAAGGTATCTGACTTCGAGAAGCATGGCTGGGAACTGGATAAGGAGAATTCAGACGAATATATTGACGGTGAAAGATATGCAAATGTCATTCTCAAAAAGGGAGAAAAATATCTTCATCTTGGCACAGAGAACTATGATGATTATACGATCAGCTATAAGGATGCGACAGTAACATCAGTCGGAGTTGATAAGAGCTTTGATACAGTTATGTATCTTCCGGCAGGAATTGACAGCACTATGGATATGGATGAAGTCAAGGATGCGCTTGAGGATAATAATGTTGATTATAAAGATGAGGTGGACGATGTCACTTCATACTTTGAGGATTATCTGATAGATACGAAGGACTATCATGTCGTTATAGATTTCGTCAAAGATGATAAATCTCTTCTCAGCATTCAGGTAAGCAAGGATATAGATGATACAAGTGATTATGAGGGCGCACCGGAGGCTGAGGTAGAAACAGCGGATACTGAGGATCTGGACATTGATTACACCAGACCAAAGAAGATCTCGGAGTTGACAGATTTTGATCTTGACGGAGATCTTTATTCTATCGGAGCACCTGTAAGTGAATTCCTTGATAATGGCTGGGAGATAGACGAGGATTCACTTAGCGATAAGCAGGTAGAAGGAAATAGTACGGGACAGGCTACTTTGATCAAGGATGATATGAGTTTGCTGCTTTCAGTTGAAAATAATAATTCAGAGACAGTTGACATCAAGGATGCGGTCCTTACTTCAATCATTGTCAGAGATGCAGTTAATTCTGAAGTCTGGGGAAATATTAAAGCTGGAGACAGTACCGATGAAGTCAAAGAAGCGCTTGAAGATGCAGGTATGGAGTATGAAGAATCGGATAATTACATCAGTTATTCAGATGATCGTGTGTATGTCTGCCTGACATTAAGAGATGATAAAGTGACTTGCTTTAGGGTAGAGAAGATGTAAATCGGATATAGACTTAATGATAGGAAAACCGGCAGCCAATGCCGGTTTTTCTTATGAGTAACATTTTTCTGCGGGTTGGAATCTCATCGATCTCATCTTCAAAGGCCATAATATCATGGCAGTTATAACAAAAATGGATGTGAACGCATAGTCGGGAGGCTATCGAGAAACTGGCACTTTTTTTACAGGTTAAAACAGGATATACTTATTTCAACTATAGATACTTAATTGGAGATCAGAAAATGGAAGAATTATATAAGATAATTGAAGAAAAGATCAAAGCGTCCGGTTTCAAAGGTGAGATAGACGGCAGAGAATTCTACTACGAGGTCAGCAAAGAAGCGGACTCTAAAGAGAATGGAAAATATGTTTTCATGGTAAAGAAAACCGACACTGTATACTATGAAGGCTGCATGGATATAATGGATAAGGACTTTGACCTTCACTATATTGATATCCATGACGGAGAAGAATTATATCACGTGGATTTTGACTCATAAAACAGTGTGATATTTCAAAATGCGTGATGTACAAATTATTGACGATATGCTAGACTGAAAGAAGATGGTTAGCTCAGACTAACCACATGCGGTACAGAAGAGAAACAATTATACAGCGTATTATTTAAAAATGGGGGAACAGCGATGAACAAAAATGTTGTTGAGTTGTTGAATGCGCAGGTAAACAAGGAGTTCTTTTCGGCATATCTTTATCTGGGGATTTCTAAGTACTTTACTAAGGAAAACCTTCCGGGATTTGCTTCGTGGTACAGAGTTCAGGCACAGGAAGAGCAGGAACATGCCATGAAGATCTATGACTATCTTTTGGACAATGATGAGGATGTGAGACTGAGTCAGATCGCCCAGGTTGATGTTAATTTTGACAGCGCTCTTGAAGCTGCCAAAGATGCAGATAAGCATGAGCATTACATCACAGGTGAGATAGTGAAGATCATGGATGCGGCTGTTGAAGCAAAGGATTACAGTACACAGCTTTTCCTGGATTGGTTTATAACTGAGCAGGCAGAGGAGGAACGTAATTCTAAGGATATGATAGCCAAGATCGAGATGGTCGGCTGTGATAAGAAGAGTCTTTATCTTTTGGATAAAGAGGTGGGAAGTCGTAAAAGCTGAAATTTCGAGGGGGTATCAAAATGAAAATTGTGTATGCGTCAAGAATGGGGCATGTTGAGGGAATTGTTAAGAGACTTGGAATCACAGATGCTTTGAAAATCGTTGATGGTACAGAAAAAATCGACGGTGATTATGTGATCTTCACATACAATGATGGACAGGGAATGATCCCGAAGATCGTCGAAGATTTTCTTGCAGCAAATCCCGGAGTTAAGGCGGTGGTCGGAAGCGGAAGTAAAGAGAGACATGCAGAGACCTTTAATTTTGCAACAGATAAGATCGCTGCAAAGTACAATGTTCCGATAATTGCTAAACTTGATATGGACGGTACAGAGGACGATCTGAAACTGATAAAGACAAAATTGGAAGAAATGTAAAAATATAAAGAACAGCCTCACTTCAACAGATAATAAAAATATCTGAAGAAGTGGGGCTGTATTATTCCGGATGAGAGGGGCTTAGATATGAGTGGTATACGTATAAAGAAGATAAGTATAACAAGGCTTGAAACTGATGCAGTTGTCAATGCGGCGAATTCCGGACTTTGGGAAGGTGGCGGAGTTTGCGGCTATATTTTCCGCGAGGCCGGTGCGAGGGAAATGACAGAGGCCTGCAATAAGATCGGTCACTGTGATGAGGGAAATGCCGTTATCACTCCGGGGTTCGAGCTTCCGGCAAAGTACGTGATCCACGCAGTAGGCCCGAGGTGGTCCGGGGGAGCCAATAACGAACCGGAGCTCCTCTACAGCGCATATAAGCAGGCTCTGCTCAGGGCAAAAGAAAATAATGTTCATTCCATAGGTTTTCCCCTTATATCTGCGGGGATTTTTGGATATCCTGTGGAGAAAGCCTGGGAGAGAGCCGTTGCAGCCTGTAATGATTTCATCGGTTCAAATCCGGATTATGATATTGAAATTGTGTTTGCTGTTTTGGACGATACGATCTTATCGATCGGAGAGAAGACTCTTAGAAAATTAAGATGATTGAAAAGCCGGCAGGTAAGATCATAGAATTTTTATATTTCGCACATATTTTGAAGATAATTTACAGGTAAACTGTTTTTAGATTCGATCAGCGAATGGTAGCTCGCTCAATAAAATACTCCGATAGAATTTAATACTGAGGAGAAAAACGATGAAGAAAAGAATTGTTATCTCGTTATTATTGGGCATGCTGGCAGTATCGGCAGCGGGATGCAGCGGTAAAGCTGCAGAAGCAACTTCTACTGCACAGAAAATGGCTGAGGACATGAGTGCTGATGAATTGTTAGAGGCAGCTGAAAATGGTAATGGTCGTGCATATACTACACTCGGAAACATGTATGAAAATGGTGAAGGTGGAGTTGAGCAGGATTATCAGAAAGCGCTGAAATATTATCTGCTTTCGGCGGAAGCTGAAAATGCAGATTTCAAAGGCCTTCGTTATGCAGCTTTGATGTATTATAACGGCGTGGGAGTCGAACAGGACTACGATAAAGCCATGGAATACTTTGAGCAAAGTGCTGACGCAGGCGATATTTCTTCTGCATACTACCTTGGAAATATGTATGAGAACGGAATAGGAGTCGAAGTGGACTACAGCAAGGCACTGAGCTATTATGAAATGGCTATCGCAAAGCTCGACGAGTACCTTGCAAATGATAAGAATAATGGACCGGATGAGCTTAAAGAAGCACTGTGTGCCCTTGCAAATATGTATGAGAACGGCATAGGCGTAGAAGCTGATCAGGATAAGGCAGACGAATATTATGGATATGCAGCTGAACTTGGCTGGGATGTGAGCACAAATTCAGAGGCTGATAAAAATTAAATATAGTAAGATTTACAGAGGCACCCTTTTGGAATCATTCTAAAAAGGGTGCCTTTTTATATAGTCTGAAAAATGATTCTGACAAAGAACAGATATAAATATTTATTATTGTGTCAGATTTTCCGAAATAGTAAGTGTAGTGTGTATATTGATATTTCTTTATGTGCATTTATGTTATTTTGGAGGATATTATGGCTGTAAAAAAGATAAAAGAGAAAAAAACGGTACAGATAAGCATGCAGTTGCTGATCGTACTTGTACCTTTGATGGTATTTGCAATCGCTATTGTGACTACAATACTTACAGTTCAGGCCAGGAAGACTATCGTAAAAGAAGCGACAGAAGCCCTGCAGCAGGAAACAAATTCGAATGCTAATGATATTGCTGAAATTCTGCATGGCATTTCTCGATATTATGATGGTATTACGGATGTCCTTCAAAAAGGAAACTTCGAAAATGATAAAGAAATAGAAGACATTCTGGCAGAATCAATGACAGCCTATGATGGTGTTGTGACCGATGTATATATAGGATTTGATGATAAGAATTTTATTGATGGTTCGCATTGGGTACCGGACGCAGATTATGATCCGACAACAAGAGGGTGGTATCAGAATGGTGAAGATAATGAGAAAATCGCACTTCTGCCTCCTTCATTGGATATGACGACAGGGGCAATGGTATCCTGTGGTTCTAGGAGTATTAAATTAAAGGATGGAAGAAGCGGTGTTCTATCGATAGATATCGTTTTAGCCGGAATATCTGAATTAGTTGGCGGATATACTCCACGTACCACCGGAAAAAGTATTCTGTTTTCGGAGACAAATATAATCGCATCCGGCACTGAGGGATATGCCGGAACAGATGCATCAGATCATCCGGAAGATACGCTGCTTCAGAATGTGGCTGCGATCGTTGATAATGGTCTTTCTTCTGAAGTTTTAATGCTTTCTGATGGAACAGAAAATAATTTTGTTGCGATGCAGAATGTCTCGGGAACTGATTGGATACTGGTATCCTACGTTAAAGAAAAGGATGTTTTAGGCGAACTTAATGCTTTCGTGATGCTTGCGATCATAGTTGCGATCATCATTGTTATAGTTGCGATCGTAATTCAGAATATAACAATAAAAAAGTTAGTGGCTTCACCTGTTCAGAATCTTACAAGTGGAATAATTCAGATCGCATCAGGAGATTTTACATTAGAGCTTCCTAAAGGCGGAACAAATGAAGTTGGTGTGATGAATTCCCGCATGAGCGAATATATTACCAATATGCGAAAGACGCTGGTGGAGATCAAATCAATGGCGGATGATCTCGCTTCAGAAGCAGAGAATAGTAAGGAAATTTCTCAGAATCTGAGTAATCAGGCTACGCATCAGGCTTCTTCGATGCAACGGGTTCAGCATACGATGGATGACATGTCGAAGGCTGTAAATGACCTTGCGTTAAATGCCACAAGTCTTGCCGGTCAGGTAAGTGAATTGAGAAGTCATAGCAATGTTACAAAGAGCACTATGACTAACCTTGTAGAGACTGCGCAGGAAGGACAGCGTAACATGATGGTCATCAAGACCGGAATGTCGGATGTTTCAGACTCTATGCATGAGATGAATGCTGTTGTTAAAACAGTTGATGAATCTGCCAATAAGATCAATTCCATCATAGATATGATAAATTCTATTTCAAATCAGACAAATCTTCTTTCTTTGAATGCTTCTATCGAAGCAGCGAGAGCAGGAGAAGCGGGCAGAGGATTTGCTGTTGTGGCAGGTGAGATAGGTGCTCTGGCAAATAACAGTGCTGAGAGTACAAAGCAGATCTCTGAGATAATAAAAGATATCACGAGCCAGATATATGCGCTTTCCAACAAGGCCAATGAAAATGTGGAAAAGATAAATTCAAATATCGAGACAGTAAATACTGCCGGTGATACTTTTGAAAAAATCTTTGAAAGCCTTGATGAGGCAAGTAGTGTGGTTGGCGATATGATAGATAAGATACAGAACGTAGATGAGATTGCTACATCAATGGCAGCAATTTCGCAGGAGCAGTCTGCGAGCACACAGGAAGTGACTTCGACAGCCGGCGATCTGACGGAAGAGGCAGAAAAAGTTGCGGAAAATTCAAAGAATGTAGATCGCAGCGCTACTGCCGTATCAGAGTCATCACTGCAGATCGAGGAGTTGGTAGGTAAATTTAAGATTTGAGCATTGATGATGAAGATCATAGATGCGAGATAAATCAGGAGTGTAAAAAGAGCATTAGTTTCCGGAGGGGGCTGATGCTCTTTAAATATGTGTATAAATTTTTTTAGATGGTAATTTGATTAAATTGCAGGAAGTAATGAGGAAAATCAAGGAGAATTGTAATGTCAGAAAGTCATGAAAAGACATATTTCTCATAAGCTGCAGAAAAAAAGTATGCCCTAAAGTGTCAGAAAGTCATGAAAAGACATATTTCTCATAAGCCACAGAAAAAAGTATGCCCTAAAGTGTCAGAAAGTCATGAAAAGACATATTTCTCATAAGCCGCAGAAAAAAAGTATGCCCTAAAGTGTCAGAAAATCATGAAAAGATATATTTCTCATAAGGCGCAGAAGAAAAGTATGCCCTAAAGTGTCAGAAAGTCATGAAAAGACATATTTCTTATAAGCCGCAGAAGAAAAGTATGCCTTAAAGTGTCAGAAAGTCATCAAAGAACATATTGTATTCTATAAAGAGCAGTATACATGTGGTTTTGCCGAGTAAATGAGGCAGTTAAATGGTATATTGTGTAGATATGTGATGAAAAGGGGGAAATGAAGATGAGGTTTGTAGGGGAAAAGGTCATTGCAGCGGCAATTATTGTCAGTGTTGCATTCAGCGGCTGCGTAAATTCCGGGAAAAGTAAGGAGATTTCGCAAAGCACAGAGGCTCTTTCGTATGAGTCTGCAAAGGTGAGCTATCTAGGACCAAAGGGAACATACACAAATGAGGCCTGTGAAGTATTTTTTGAAAATAAGGGAGAATATCTTCCCTATGAGACGGTCAATGATGCAGTGCAGGCTTTGAACGACGGAGAAAGCGATTATGCGGTGATACCGCAGGAGAATACCATCGGCGGTGCGGTCATCGACTATGTGGATACTTTGATCGCAAATACAGATGTATTTGTTGCAGGGGAAGTGGAGCTCACCATAAATCAAAATCTGCTGGCACTGCCGGGTACAAAGGTTGAAGATATTAAGACTGTTTATTCGCATAAACAGGGAATCGCGCAGGGAAAGGCCTGGATGGAGAAAAATCTCCCTGAGGCGGAGGTCATCGAAGCTTCGAGTACGGCAGAGGGGGCAAAGATAGTTTCGGAGGGCGGTGACGCTTCCTGTGCAGCTATAGCATCTGCCGGCTGTGCGGAGGTCTATGGTCTTGAAGTGATCGCAAAGAATATTCAGGAAAACGATAATAATAAGACAAGATTTTATGTACTGTCAAAAGATGATCCGGCAATGCAGGATGGGGACCGCCTTGCATTTATAGCAGCGGGACCGGCGGAAAAGCTTCCGGAGCTCTTGTCAAAGCTAAAGGATCAAAAAATGAAGCTTGTTACGATACATGACAGACCTCGAAAAACAGTGCTTGGCGAATATTATTACCTGATCGAATGTTCAGATACGAGTTATGAAAAATATAAAAAACTTGCCGAAAATGATTCCTTTGAATTCAGGTATCTTGGAAATTTCGACACATATTAAAAAAGAATCCTGCGAGTCAGGATTCTTTTTTTAGTGGCACGCACCGGGACCCTTTACTCCGATTTTTATAGTGAGAAACCTGGAATATAGCAGAAAATGCATACAGAATATCATAAAAATGCTTTCAAATACCATAAATTCGTACATGTATAATGTATAAATATTACCTATACATAAAAAATCAATCTGTGATGTCCGATATAAAGTACAAGATAATCATGCGCATTTTAGTTTAGACCGTAGTAGAACATTTATTGACTATGAAGGGGGTTGGAAATGGCAGTTGCTACATGGATCAGGTCAGAATATTCAAGCTATACGATTGGAGTTGGTGAAGAACTCAACCTTAAATTTTTTGACGCTGATGAGAAAGTTATAAGTAATAGAGCCCTGCAGTTTAAGGTAAATGATTCGAGGATAATCAGGCAGACAGCAGGCAAGGTGACCGGAAAAACAGTAGGAAGTACCAGCATAGTGATCCAGAATAAATCCGGAGATGTCACAAGGGTAAAAGTTCGTGTCGTTCCCACTTCCGGGAAGTTTTATTCCAAAGCAGGACTTCCAATGTATATTTTAGATGAGGACAGGGAAAGTTTTTATAAAGCGAAGATCTTCACATGTCATAATATGATCGATAAGATCGATTCCAAGATCATAGAAGCTTCAAACATGGATATTAACAGGAAAAGGCTGTATGTGAGAGAGGCAGCATTATTTGAGATGTCCGGAATAGACAGGAATTTTGTACTTCTTGCCGCACTTGCCGGAATCAGAAATATATATGACCTTTCGCTGGTAGATGCTAAAAAAGCACTGTCGGTATTTGAGATAGTTGCGCCTATGGCGAAGATGTTTGATGGAGAGGATAAGTTTACCTATCCAGCTACTGATACGATCTTGAAAACGATAGAGGCGGCTAATAATCTTAAAAGCTTTTCTTCTAAATATGCAAGATTCACATACGGCGATGATGAGCCTGCATATCTCTTAAATTATGATAAGAAAAAGATCAAGACAGATACTGATGTTATCTGCGAAGCACTTGAATTTTTACAGAATATTTCCATAGCACTTCCGCTGCCAAAAACCATCAGCGGAAGAGTTGTCATGCGTAAAAGAGATGAGGACCTTGAGGATGCAGAACCGCAGATGGGTTATAAAGTCACATTGACGGGAATTGCCAATCCATCGAGCGATAAGTCAGAGGATGATGAAGACCTGCATGCGTACACCGACAATGATGGAAAGTTCGTCATTGTCATGCCTGAAAAATATAATATGCAGGAGACTGTAAAATTCAAGGTTTCAGTTGATGAATCCAGGAACAGAGTCGGCACAGTGGAAACAGGTTCAAACGTTAATTCTGCCAAGGAAGCTGTTTTTATCAAAAGAGCTTCTGAAATAATGAAGGCTGTAAGGATCGAGTATTTTACGTGGGTTCCGAATGACAATGCCGAAAAACCGGAAGAAGAAGGAAAATGGGAGTATAAATCAATTCCTGCAATGGAGCTTTTGGAAAAGCTGGATCGGCTTCAGTACTCAAATTCGCGTGCAAAAGAGCTTGAAGATGCGCTTTACAGCAGGGCTCTGGCTGAGTATGACCGGGTACAGTTAGAAGAGCAGATCGGCAGGCTTTCAGCCATGTCTTCTAAGCATTTTAAGGATATCTGTGAGGAACTTTCTTATCATGCTTATGAAAAAGACAAGGAGATCATAGAGGCTAAGGATAAGCTGAAAAAGCTTCAAAAGAACCTTAAGAATTTTGTAAACAGGCAGGTAACAAAGGATAAAAAGGCAGTAGAAAAGCTTCTTAATGATGAGAAGAATTCAGAGAACACGAGTGATTCAAAGGATGATGCTGAAAGTCAGGCTAAGCGAAGGCTGATGGATCAGAGATTAAGTAAGCTTGAAAAGCTGGAGGCTGAATTAGAAAAGAAGGATGATAGTCTGCTGGTCGGGATCATTAGGATAAAAGACGAGGATGAGGAGACTGAGCCGGAGCAGAAGGAACTGATCTCGCAGATAGAGTCTGATACCGGTTTGGAATCCAAAGTAAAGGATTATAGAAAGGAAGGCAGAGAGCTTCTTGAACATATTAAAGAGCTGGAGGAGCAGAAGGCATTACTGGAAAGCCTTGTTAAGTATGCGAAGGAACAGATAAAAAATAATGAGGAGGCAGAGGCTTCTGATTCAGAAGATTCAGAAGAGTTTCCAAGTGAATTAGAAGATGAGCATGATGGTAAAAATGCCATTGATGAAGGCAAGTCTTTTGATGAATATCTTTCAGAGTTATATACAGGGCTGCTTGAAAACTGCAGATTTTACCGCGGTAAGTATGAAGAGTATAAAAAGATAGAGAAAGAGCTTACTGAAAAGAGAAATCAGTATGAGAAGCTTACCGAGAAAAAGGAAGAGATCACCAGAGAGGACATTTTTAAGCAGTACTGCGAGGATCATTCAGAGGATAAAGAGATCATAGAATACCGCGATCTCAATGAGAAAGCCAATGAGCTTTACTATGAGATACAGGATATCGACAATACTGTCGGAGCTAAAAATGTTAAAGATTTCAGGATAGTTAACCGGGGCGGAGGTAATTATAATGACATAACGGACAGTTCATCATTCCAGGAAACTATCAGCAGCATTTTGAGTACGGTTCTTGACGCGTATTTCTCTGATCCATTTGTGCTGATCGAGGAGAATTTCTTAGGAGTCGACCTGAAACCAAGGGCATTGCCTACAGTCCGGCTGATGGGTGAGGGAAATAAGGAAGTAGAGCTTCCGACTGATACAGCACCTTCAAGAGTATTTAATTATTCGATACTGCAGCGCTTAGTAGAGCCTTCGGTGACTAAGAACGGGATAGACTTTGACAGGGTGAAGATAGTAAATCCGATCGATGTTATGGATTTCAAGGAAAATCTTTATAATGTCGAGGAAAATGTGCCGATAGCATCTTCACTTGGCATAGGTTATGTCTTAAATATGCATCAGGCATGGATACCTGATGGGTTTGCTCTTGGAACACTTTTGTACTCAATGATACTTGCACCCGGTGAAGAGCAGAGGGTAGTGGTGCGTGAACATGCAGAAAAATATGAAGTAAGCGATGATGCGTCAGCGATGGATACTATTCGTGATGAATATATAAATGATCAGATAGACCATGAAACAGCAGCTTTTGAACAGGGAGTACTGCGCGCTTCTGAGGCAAATTCCGACTACTCGTATTCTGCGTCAGCAAGCAGTGTCGGTGCATCTGTTTCAGGCGGATGGGGTGCGATAGGAGGTTCGATTTCTGCTTCACATTCTAAAAACAGCGGAAAAGGAAATGCTTCTGCAGCACAGAATGATTCTTATGATGAAGTTTCATCTGCGGCACAGAATTTCCAGACAGCGATAAAAACACAATCAGAGCGTCTTGCTTCAGCCAAGAGGCTTAGCGTGAGAACTGCTACAAGCTCAGAAAGTGAAGCGATCTCTTCTAAGATAGTAGCAAATCATAATCATTCGCATGTAATGACTGTGCAGTATTGGGAAGTCGCACGGCGCTATAAGATGGAGACAAGTATTGACGGGATAGATCTTGTACTTTTTGTTCCGTTGAAACCTGTAAGCTTCCTGCCGGATAAGAGTAATATTCCGGTTTCAGAGGGAGATGACAATACAGATTATAGTAAATTCAGTGAGTTGAACTTCTCGCTTGAAAATATTTCGGATTTTAATAAAAAGGCCTTTAATTACAGGTATCACAGCTTTTTAAGATATGCAGATGTGCTTGAGAATTACCTTCCGAGGAGATATCGCGGTGGCCTTGAGCTCATTAAGAAGTTCTCGGCATGTCCTAAGTGGATAGCGACAGACAGTTCATCAGAGACAAAGGTGCTCCAGCTTAAATTAGTGGGTTACTTCCTTGAATGTGACGATATTACCGCAACGCTGCATTTTAATAAGAGCAGCGAAACGATAGAGGGTGAGCTTGAGGCAGGAGATTACCTCACTGTTGATCCGTCCATGAATACACGAAAAGACGTTATCTACGCCATGAAGAAGCTCAGGACAGGATATAGCGTAGCAAAGGATGTAGATATATTAAGAAGTTTTGATGTGAAATTCCCAGGTAAAAACCGTACTATCACATGGCGCACATCGCTGGACGGATATATCGTAAATAAAGTTGAAGAAGTGCCGAGTATGATCTACACCTTCTATCTGCCGGCATATCTTTCAAGGGATGATATATCTTATATCTCGATTGAAAATAACCTGACCGAGTATTCATTTACCCTGAGTCAGGACCCGGCCTATCTGCAGAATCATGAGTGGGCAGCAATTGAGAATTATGAGAAACAGAAGTGGTACTTTGCAAAGGATGACAGCAGCAGTGGTAAGGATCTAAAAAGAATGGCCCATTATCGAGAAGCGCTGCCTGAGTGCTATGCAGAGCAGATTCAGAAATTTACAAGAAGTGATCTGATAAGCCTGGGAGGAACTAAGATTGCTGCATATTTTTCTGACGGACGTACATTTACAGAGAATATCGACGAAGAAAAAGTTGTTGAGAGTGGGGCAGAGGATACAGAAGTTAAAGGCGGTGGAACAGGCACAGTTTCAACGGTAGTGACTACTCTTAAGGTCAGTGAACCGTATGAGAAGGTTGCGCTTTCTTGCAATAAGCTTCTTGCAAAGCCGATAAGAGTAGATGTTTCGTCGCATGTCCCGGTACTTGGATATGATGAAGTGACCAGGATCGAAGAAACCTTCAGGCATGTTACGACCAATACGATGAGATATTCGCTGGCGGTATGGCATTCTCTCAGTGAGATGGAGCGCATAATGATGCTCGAGCAGTATACTGTGGATCTTGATTACGGAAAGATCACAGGAGACAACAAGGTCAGCGAGGAAGAGGTAAAGATACCGCTGCTTAACTGCATTAATGTAAAGAAACCGCTTGGTTTTTATGGAAACAGTATACTCTTCCCGTTTACATATCCGAAGAAACTCGCAGATAAGCTTGGTAAAACTGCGGGTGATATACAGGATGAGCTTTACAGATATCACACGACTAATTTCAGGGTACCGTCAACGTCGATCTCAGTACCTACAAATGGAATGATCGGTGAGGCTGTTCTTGGACGTACAAATGTAAGTGAAAAGATCGATATTACAAGATTCTGGAATTGGAAGGATTCTGATATCGATCATATCGATCTTAATCAGAATGCTCTCAACGGACACAGCTTACTTGATAATGCTGATACTCACTGGGTTGAAGCACCGACGCAGGGAGTTGCTCCGACAGCTCATATTGAGGGTTCAGGTCTCCTCAATTCGCTTACTTCAAGGCAGCAACCACAGTTTGCAGATGCTTTGGCAAATACTGATATCAGAGAGCTGCTTCAGAATGCGGACAAAAATGCTTCTGCGGGAAGAGAGCAGGTGGTCAAATCTAATACTGATATGACAAAGAGCGCTCTTACAGCAGCTACAAATATTGCGAAGGCTGAAGCTGAAAGTAAGAAGGCGGCAGCGTCCAGAGTCGGAGATACGGACAATATTAAAAAGGCTCTGAAGGATATGGGCGTATCGGATGGAGATATAGAGAACATATGTAAGAAGATCGACTCCGGGGAAGCAAGTTTCAGTGATGTACTTACGTCTATTAAAGATTCCGGTGCAAAGAGTACAGTCGGAACAGGTGGTGCAGCGGGCTCACCGGACGGCAGCGATGAATGTGAAGACAAGAAAAAGGATGATTCGAAAGGCGATGCATCATTCGCTGAGATCATTAATTATGCCCTTGATGCGATCGAGTCGGGACTCACTCCTGGTGAGATGTTTAATAAGTGGGTCAAAGAGAAAAAAGGCACTGATATGAATTACTCAGATGCAGAAATCAAGCAGATAGCAGATGAATACTGTAAGGAAAACGGAACGACAATGGAAGAGGTATCAAACGCTATCAACGAACTTTGCAGGGAAGAGGCTGCGGCTGAACCAGCTCCTGAACCTGTTGAAGCAAGTGAACCTGCAGTAGAGGAAAAGACTTCAGAAACAACGGAACCTGCTCAGTGATCATGAAAGGATAAGAAAATATGTCAGACAGTAGTGATATCATGGCAGCTCTTGCCAATATGCTTAATAGTGAGACGTCCAAAGAGGTTCAGGAGGCTAAGCTTAAGCTGCTTCAGAGAGTAGCGAGCGAAACGGAGGTCAAGCCTTCGAGAATTCCGGCTCCGCTTAATATTACAGAGATCGGGGGGTATTACAATCTTATTGAACAGATCGAGGCGGAAAGTGATGAAATGAAAGCTAAGAAGCTTGAAATGCAGCTCAGTATGATCGCGTCAGCATTGGGTCTCCCTGTTTAAAGGCAGGTGATAAATTATGATGCTGCTCTCAGAAAATAATGAGTTTAGTGATCTTTCAGATTACGACATAGACTATCGGAACGATTACATAAAAAAATGGTTTCCGGCTGGTGAAGATATCAGATATTCATATAGTAATGGTGAGGTAAAGCTCTTTATCAGCAACAGGCGGGTGATAGTCTGTGAAAATGAAGTCGATACAGCTGATACGAAAGTGCAGTACACAGTCATCGGCTTTGAAAACGTAGATTATTTACAGTTCGAAATATGTGAAATAAGCAGAAAAGCATCCGGAGCCAAGATTACTTTGTGGCTCAGGAGCCAGAAAAAACTGAGCTTCTCTTTTGCAGAGGAGGTTGATGTATCGATGCTGCAGATGTTTTTTGTTAATTGTATAAAATGAGGGATGAGGCGTAATGGGACAAAATGAAGGAACAGCGAATGCTTTGCTGGAAGCTATAAAAGGAAATTCGGAGCTTGTAAAGCAGCTGGCCGTCAAGGTCAATGAAAAAAATCATGATAGAGAACTTGTTGATAATTGTCTTGTGGCGATGAAAAATGAAGTCACTGAAAAAGAGTTGGCACCTGAGAAGTTTTACATCAAGGCTAATAAATCATATATAGATGCAAAGAGGATGAAACCTAAGGGATTCTTTGTGGTCGTAAATTCACTTAAAAGGACAGCTCTTAAGTTTATAGAAGATCAGTACAATGTCAGATATGTAAATGACAGTGAAAATCTTTCTGCGCATGCTGTCATCGGAAATCGTGACGGTAAGATCTATCAGCTGATGCCATGGAATTATAAGGCGTCTTATGGTGCTGAAGGAATCGGGATTGACAGCAATCGACTTGTGCTCGTTATCTGTGAAAAACAGGAAGAAGAGGCTTATGAGGGCTATATAAAAAAGACCTATGATTCATTGGCGACACTTATGGGGTGGCTTAGTAATGAGTATGGTATTGTTCCATGCGATGAGACGATCACGGTTGAAGAACATAATGATGGTATCATAGATATCAATAATTTCTGGCGCAGATATTATCCCGAGAAGGATTTCCTTGAGGTAATAGAAGAAAAAATGGCGGAAGGGATCACTAAAGAGGATCTGATGAATAAATATTATGCACGATGATCATTATGAAAAAGTAATGAGTTGACCGGTCTTTTGAATTTATGAAAAGGGGGCATGTGCATAGTATGAATAGAGAATTTCACTATTTTGCCACCTATTATGCGGCTATGCTTGCGGGATTTGATGAGGAAGAGTCAAAGAAAATAGCATGGGCTGCCGAAATGGTGGATGAGTTGGATTCTGATCTGGCAGATGATGAACTAAAGTATGATGATAATTTTGTTGTGACAACACAGAATTCATCATGGGAGATGGCGACAGAGAATCCTCAGATATCGGATGACCTGAATTCCAGGACTTCACATGGAATAAGGGGGATATGGGCTCCGTTTCACTTTCTGCCTGGGCATCTGGAAGACGGATGCTATGAAAGAGAAGTCGTCAATAAAAAAAGATATAAAAATGAATTAATAAACATAGAGGATCATGATCCGGCTTATATGGATATCTGCCTTAAGCTCAGATGTACTCCATACTCACTTACTGTTGATGAAATGATCAGATATATCAAAGGCGTATATGACAGTGATGCAGATGATGACGAAAGGCTATATGCTCTGGGTTTGTGCATGCACGTTTTTGCAGATACCTGGGCACATGATGACTTTTCCGGTGTACCTTGCTATGCAGTAAATACAGTCAAGTATGTGAATGTAAAAAATGAAGATCTGGATTTTAATGTCAAGAGAGAATATACAATAAGTTCGTTGACAAATTTAGGACCTGCTTTTTCGGATGTTAATTCCGCAATTTACACAGGACATGGTCAGATAAATCATGCGCCGGACTATGATTTCCTTTTGTATGGTTATTATCCAAGGTACAAGTGCCCGAGAAAAAGCGCAGCTGCCCTGGCATCCGGAGATATGACGATAATAAACAATCCTGAGCGCTTCAGAGAAGCTTTCTTAGGAATGTGCAAGGCTCTAAGCTTCTTTAGGGGAGAACTTGAAAATTATCGTGGCGGTAATGGCAGATTTGATGCAGAAGCTGACATGGTAAAAAAATGTATATTTATAAAAACTCCAAAGAAGGATGAAGCCGATCATGAGAAGATAGTTATATTTAAAGAGGACATCTGGAGAGCATTTCTTATAAACAGAAAATGTCCGACAACCGATTTCAAGATCACTGACGGGGATATCAGTTTGTTTGCAAAGCAGGCAAGGGCGTATAGAAATCATATTTTAGAGTATCTTAACAATGAGTTGAAGACGCTGTATCCTGATCCTCCGATAATCACTTTCGACATAGATGAGATCGATAAGTGGATCAAGAGTCTGTAGTTTAAGATGTTGCAAAATTAAGTATTGAGTTAGAGTGTACTCTAAGTTATATAATAAATTGTCTAATAAAAAAGATATCTGGAGAAAGGGGCAATTTATATGCAGACTTTGAGTATTGCCAGTGGACCTGAAAATGTATCAAGGATCATCCTTGGATGTATGCGTATGCCGGCACTTTCGACTGAGGATGCGGCAAAGATGATCAGTACAGCTTATGAACTCGGTATCAATTATATCGATCATGCCACATGCTATGGTGCAGGAGAGGCGGAAACAAGATTTGCCGAGGCACTGGCGCTTACAGATGTGAAGCGTGAGGATCTGATAATTCAGTCAAAGTGCGGTATCAGAACAGATGTAAAGACCTTTGACTGGAGTAAGTCGAATATCATAGAGAGTGTGGACGGGATATTAAAAAGACTGAAGACAGATTATCTCGATGTTCTTTTACTTCACAGACCGGATCTTCTTTTTGATCCGGAGCAGGTGGCAGAAGCCTTTGATGAGCTTGAAGCATCCGGAAAGGTGCGAAACTTCGGTGTCAGTAATACAATGCCGATGCAGATCGAGCTTTTGAAAAAATTTGTTAAGCAGCCGCTTAAGATAAATCAGCTTCAGCTCTCTCTTGAGCAGTCACAGCTTATAGATCAGGATCTCTATATGAATAACAAGACTACGGAGATGTCTGTCATGAGAGATGGCGGAGCTCTTGACTACTGCAGGCTCAACGATATAACGATCCAGGCGTGGTCACCGCTGCAGGTCGGAATGTTCAAGGGTAATTTCGTTGATAATCCTGAGTTCCCTGAGCTCAATGCAGTTCTTGGAAAGCTGGCTGAAAAGTATGGTGTCACAAAGACAGCCATCGCCATTGCATGGATACTTCGTCACCCGGCTAAGATGCAGGTAATTGCCGGAACCATGAATCCGGTTCATCTGAAGGAGATGGTTGAAGCATGTAAGGTAGAGCTTACACATGAAGAGTGGTATGAGTTATATCTTTCTTCAGGAAAGTTTTTACCGTAAAAAATGAGAAGCAATGCCGTTTATACCGCGGCATTGCTTTTTTTGTCGTGTCTGGAAATGTTCAGATCTCTCTGGCCTTGATCATATTGACATTTAAGGTTATTAATGCTAATTTGTTAGCATAGACTAACTAAACAAAGGGGAATATATGAGAAATTTAGATTTTAAGGGTCTGTCTGTTAAGGAGTTTACTAAAGCAGCAGAAAAATACGAGACCGGAGATGCAGGAGTATATGAATTATGTAAAAAAGATTATCCTGAAATTCTTGAAGAGATAGAAGAGGAGAACTTTGAAACATTGCTTGATTGTGGCTGCGGACCGGCACCTATGATCTCACTGCTTCATGAAAAATATCCGGAAAGGCATTATACAGGTATTGATCTGACACCTAAAATGATCGAGAAAGCTCGTGAAAAAAATTTAGATAATACAACATTTGTGGTTGGTGATTGTGAGAATCTGCCTTTTGAAGACGATTCATTTGATGTTGTGATCTGCTCGATGAGCATGCATCACTACCCTCATCCGGAGAAATTTCTACATGGAGTCAAACGTGTACTTAAGCCAAATGGAAGAGTGATACTTCGTGATATGACCTCATACAGGCCGGTCTTATGGTTTATCAATACTGTAGAGCTTCCGGCAGTTAATATGTTTGGATTTGGAGATGTCAAAGTGTATTCTGTAGAGGATATCAGAGAGATGTGTAATGCTGTGGGATTGAAGCTGGAAAAGGGAGAACACAGAAGATGGATGCGTCTGCACTGTGTTGCGAGAAAGATTAAATAGAGGGACTGCTATGCAGTCCCTCTGTCTTCAATGTGTTGGAATTATTTGAGCATAGACTCTATGAACCAGATGTTTTTCTCATATCCTGAGATGTGATCCTCGAGTACATTTACCAGGCTGAAAGCGTCCTCTTCTGAAGCATCCTTGCGGATCGCAGCAGCTTCATCACGAAGAGAGGAAATGTTTTTGAGCAATTCCTTAACTGCATCTTCAACCTTGATCTCCTTACTGTCGAGCTCGGAAATATCTGATAACTCTAAATACTCCTTAAGGCTGGCAGCCGGGAAAGCTCCGTTCATTCTGATGAGCTCGGCAACTTCATCAAGCTTCTCTGAATATCCATCATAGATTGACTCCAGGTACTCATGAACTGCCTTGAACTGTGGACCTACAACATTCCAGTGAAGGTTGTGGATCTTAATGTATGAAACGGCGATGTCTGCAAGGTATTTATTTGTAAGATCAATAATTCTTTTTGTCATATATTCTGCCTCCTTATTGGCTGTTTGTTTTTCTTTGTTGTATCCAATTATATTATGCACAATGTAAAATGTCAATAACAATAATGAGAATTATTATTATTTTATATAATTTTAACTTAATAACATTTCTGAAACATTTCAGAAACAAAACTCAAACCCGTAATCCATATACTATTATCTGTTTACAGATTTTATATGGAGGACGGGTTATTTTTATGAGAAAGAGAATTATTGTTTTAACTCAGGCAGTTGCACTTTCGTCGGTATTACTTCTAAGCGGATGTGCGCAGGATAAAGAACTTGAAGTGAAAGATAATACAGTGATCGTAAAAACCGCGGAAGCAGAGATAGGCTCATTAAATACCGATGGTCTATACATTGGGACGATAGAAAATACAGAGGAAGTTGATGTTGTGAGCAAAGTGTCAGGAACGCTTACAGAAGTAAATGCAGTGGTAGGAGACACAGTTTCGGCAGGTTCGGTTCTGGCTAAGTTTGATGATACTTCTGCAAAGCTTGATCTGGAGGGAGCACAGGTTGGTGTAGAGAGTGCCAGAAAATCCCTTGAAAGCGCAGAGAACAGTCTTGAAAAGGCACAGGCGAATTATAATTCCACAATGGAAAACGGAGCCAGCAAGCTTGGACCTGAGCATGAAGCTTCTGACTATAAGAGCCAGATGGATATAAAGGGCATGGAAGAAGATATGCATGCGCAGGAAGAGAAGATCAAAAATTATAAAGAAACTACACTTGACGAGGCGGAGCATGATGTAAAGAAGTATAAGAAAAAGAAGAGAAATGCTGTCACTGAACAGGAAGAAAATGAGTATGAAAGTAAGCTTGACAGTGCAGAAAAATCCCTGACGAGTGCAGAGCAGACTCTTAAGGACATGGAGAGCAAGTATGATTCAATGGTGATCGACTATCAGACTGCGGTCGGTCAGAGAGAGAAGAATAATGGTGAACTGTATGAAAGCGAGCAGCGTTCGGTTGCGAATTCTCTTCAGGTCGCACAGAAGGATGTGGATAGCGCATCTATCGGAGTGGGTAGTGCAAAGGCAGGCGTAGACAGTGCTTCTAATAAGGTGGATACAGCAAGCTATCAGCTTAGCCTTTATACGGTCAAGGCACCAATGAGTGGAGTCATTGAGCAGGTAAACGTGGAAAAGAATAACTATTTTGCAGCGGGAAATGTCAGCTTTGTTATATCAAATCCGGATTCGAGATGTGCAGTATTCCATGTGCCGGATACAGTAGCTGCTGAACTGAGTGCAGGTCAGAGTGTTTCTGTGAATTCCGGAGCTAAGAACTACGAGGGCAAGATCACAGAGGTCGGTGTTGCTGTGGATGACACAGGACTTTTTCAGGTTAAGGCAGCGATATTTAATGCGGCAGATCTTTCTGACGGTGTGAATATAAAAGTAAATACCATAATCCATCGTTCAGAGAATAAAGTTGTGATCCCGACAAATGCTGTTTATTTTAAGGATAATCAGGCTTTCGTCTATGTGGCAGAGAATGGTCATGCTGTGAAAAAAGACGTATCAGTTGATATCTATGGAGACGAGAAAACGTCAATCTCAGAAGGGCTTGCAAAGGGCGATGAAGTTATAACGACCTGGTCAGGATCACTTAATGACGGCGCTGAGATCAAGGTCGAAGGTAAAGGTGAAACGCAGGCTGAAAGTAAAGACAGCAGTAAAGAGCAGGGCGCGTAAGGTTTGGAGGTAAATAGATGTCTTATTTAAAAACCGTATTGAACCGGCCGGTTTCAGCAATATTGATAATACTGTCGGTCATAATTTTTGGAATAATGTCCATTGGCGGCATGCAGATGGAGTATTTTCCTGACCTTGACATGCCAATGGAAGTTGTAGTGATCACTTACCCGGGGGCAGACGCAGACAGCGTAGAACGTCTTGTGGTAGAGCCCGTTGAGGATATTGGTAAAAACCTTACGGGGATAGATTCCATAGAATCTCAGTCCTATGAGAATTATGGAATGATCCAGTTTACCTATGAGTATGGAACAGATCTGGATGACGCATATATGGAGCTGAAAGCAGCGCTTGATAACATGGCTGGGGATCTTCCGTCAGAATGTGACCCGCCTAAGATCATGGAAGTCGGTATAAATAATGATGCGACTATTTCAGTCGCTGCGAAGTCAAAGGATGGAAGTGATATACTTGATTATATCAATGATACAGTAGTCCCTTCGCTGGAAAGTCTTGGCGGTGTAGCTGAAGTCAAGGTCAAGGGAAGCAGAGAAAAATATGCTAAAATAGTCCTTGACGAGGAAAAAATGAAGCAGTATGGACTTACGATAAATCAGATAGCTTCAGATGTGGCATCAGCAGATTTTGATATGCCTGTTGGAACACTTGATTTTGGAACTCAGGAAATTGCAGCGAATGCATATTCTGATATAGACTGGCATTCAACCTTAAAGAAAGTGGCGATCAGGACCAATAAGGGTGCTTTGATCACACTCAGCGATGTTGTAAGTACTATAAATATGTTCGAAGATGATCCGGATACCATTAGCCGTTTTAACGGTCAGGACAGTGTGATCATCAATGTAAGTAAAAAGAGCACAGCAGAGACAGTTGGAGTCTGCAGCGCGGTTGAGAAGAAGATCAAGAGCCTTGAGAATGACAGCGTAGAGTACGAAGTGATCAATTCAAGTGCCGATGACATAATGGACACGCTTACTGAGGTTCTTAAAACTCTTGTAGAAGGTGTTCTGATAACGATGGTCGTGCTCCTTGTATTTTTAGGAGACTGGAAGGCAAGTCTTATAGTCGGAAGTTCAATGCCGCTGTCACTTTTTATCGCAGCAATGGTGCTGAAGCTTATGAAAATGCCATTTGATCTGATGACAGGAACAGGTATGATCATCGCCATCGGTATGCTGGTCGATAACTCGATAGTTGTACTTGAAAGCTGCTTTAGAATGCAGGAGGAGCAGCGTGCGTCAGGTGAAAAGCTTGATTTTAAGAAATCTGCATTAAACGGAACTTCTGCAATGGTATTTTCGGTTTTGGGTTCAACCCTTACGACTATTGTAGTTTATGCACCAATAGCAATGGCCAGTGGTATGAGTGGTCAGATGAACAGACCGCTTTGTTACTCGATCATCTTCACAATGACAGCATCTCTGATAAACTCAGTCACAGTAGTTCCTCTGCTCTTTACATTGATAAAGCCTAAGTCAAAGACAGAGCTCAGGATCAATAAGATACTCGATATATTAAGGAATGCATATAAATCGATCATCCCTAAGTTCCTTAAAAGACCTGTGATCCCTGTGATCGTGGCAGTGCTTTTGCTGCTGGTGGCAGGCGGACTTTTCACAACGCTTAATCTCGATATTTTCCCGCCGAATTATGATGGAAGTATTAAGGTTGAGGCAAAGTTCCGATCAGGAACAAAGCTTGAAGTTATGGATGAGCGTATCAAAGAGATAGAGAGTGCGCTTGTTGCAGATAAAAACTTTGAATCTGTGGAGCTTACGATAGAGTCTACCGGAGTCACGATGACAGCCTATAGTGACGCGAAATCAAAGCGTTCGAGTGAGGAGGCTGTTGAAGAATATACTGAAAAATTCAAGGATACCACAGACATGGATCTGAATATAACTCCGACAGGTGTTACGACAGGTCTTGCGTCACTTATGAGCGAAGGCAATGCAAAGACGATCTCGCTTGAGGGAAGTGATATGGCTTCACTTGAGCAGGGAGCTGATCTTATCGAAGAGAAGCTCAATACAGTACCTGGTGTCATAAAAGTACAGAATAATTCTGCGGCAAGGAAGACAAATGCCCGCTTCCATATTGATCAGCAGGCTGCAAAGAATGCAGGTTTTCAGCCGTCTGCAGTTGCAAGCCAGATTTATTCTATGCTCAATGGAATGAAGGCTGCGACTATTGATGATGAAAATTTGGATAAAGTCGATGTACGTCTTCAGTATCCTGATAACGAATATAATGATCCGAGGGTGCTTTTGAATCAGGCTATCGTAAATTCTGACGGAAAGAGTGTAGCACTTAAGGATATCTGTGATATTGAATACACAGAGATACCTCTTGAAATCAAGCGAGTTGATGATAAATTTATAGTAGAGGTAAAGGCTATTGTAAACAGTAAGGCTAAGTATAAGGCTGCGGCGGCGGTAAATGCAGCAGCAAAGGAAGTTACACTTCCGGATGGAGTAGAGCTGGCGCAGAGCAGTACGGATAAGAGACTTGGAGAAGAAATGGGCTCAATGGGTAACTCACTTGTGATCGCTATTTTGCTCGTATTCCTTGTTATGGCGATCCAGTTTGAGTCTGTAAGATATTCGATCATGGTAATGCTCTGTATTCCGTTTTCTATGATAGGTTCATTTGGATTTATGTTCCTGATGGGCGAGCCGATAAGTATGATGGCTATGATGGGTATTTTGATGCTGGTAGGTATGGTCGTTAATAATGGTATCTTGCTTGTGGATGGCGTAAATGAACTCAAGAAAGAAATGCCGCTTCAGGAAGCTCTTATTGAAGCAGGTCTTACAAGACTTAGACCGATACTTATGACGACACTTACAACAGTTCTTTCAATGCTGCCGCTGCTGCTTTCAGGAAATAGCGGAATGAATATGATGCATGGAATGGGTGTTGTAATCGTAGGCGGACTCATTGCTTCTACAATACTGGCAATGTTCCTTATGCCGCCATTTTACGTGCTTATCAGCGGTAAAAAGAAGGAAGGATAAAGAGGAGTTTTCATATGTTTAATATACTTGTAGTTGACGATGATAAGGATATCAATGTAAGTCTTTGCTCGTATCTTATGCGTAACGGCTATGAAGCGCATGGGGTTTCCGGAGCAGAAGAGGCTTATGACTATATGTTTAAGGGAAGGGTTGACCTGATCATAAGCGACATAATGATGCCTGAGATAGATGGGTATGACTTTGCTGCGAGTATTCGTAAGAGCAATGAAAATATTCCGATATTATTTGTGACTGCAAGGGATGATTTCAGCTCAAAAAAACGGGGCTATGATATCGGGATCGATGATTATATGGTGAAACCTGTAAATCTGGAGGAGATGCTTCTCAGAATAGATGCTCTTCTCCGGAGGGCAAGGGTTGCCGTGAGTAAAGTGCTTGATGTGGGAAAAGTACATATAGATACTGAGGCCAGGACAGTTTTTGTTGACGGTGATGAGATATCGCTCAGTGCCAGAGAATTTAATCTTGTTCATAAGCTTTTGTCTAATCCGAATAAAACTTTTTCGAGGACTCAGCTTATGGATGAATTCTGGGCAGCGGAGGCTGAAAGCACAACAAGGACAGTTGATGTATATATTACGAGGATACGGTCGAAATTTTCCGGAAGTGATGATTTTGAGATAAAGAC
>JAILMH010000078.1 GCA_024692715.1 Lachnospiraceae bacterium | reverse complement strand
AAAGGAGAGAAGTAAAAATGGCAGAATCTATGGATGATTACAAGAAGGAGCTTGATGCGTCCTTCGAGAAGCTTGCTGAAGGCGATGTAATGTCCGGCAAGGTCGCAGATGAAGAGCAGGTTGAGAACAACATGGCTTGGGCTCGTCTTAGAGAGTTATACGATTCCAAAGAAAGCATAAATGTAAAGATCGGCGGAATGGTTAATGGCGGACTTATTGCTTATGTAGAAAATGTCAGAGGATTTATTCCTGCATCACAGATTTCACTTGATTATGTAGAAAATCTTGATGAATGGCTCGGAAAAAATCTGACAGTACGAGTTATCACATGTGATCCGCATAAGAATAAACTCGTTCTTTCAGCAAAGGCAATTCTCAAAGATGCTCAGAGGAAGGAACGTGAAGAAAAGCTTGCACAGGTTCAGACAGGAATGGTATATGACGGTAAGGTAGAGTCAATTCAGCCTTATGGTGCATTTATCGACCTTGGAGACGGAATAAGTGCATTGCTTCATATTTCGCAGATATCAGAAAAGAGACTTAAGACACCCGGCGAAGTACTTAAGGTTGGCCAGGATGTAAAAGTAAAGGTGATTGGAGTAAAGGAAGGAAAGATCTCAGTTTCAATAAAGGCACTCAATGCAGTTGATCCGGAAGCTGAGGCAGAGGAGGCTGTAGAGCTTCCTGAAGCTGCTCCGATAACCACATCACTTGGAGATCTCTTGAAGAATATCAAGCTTTGATAGGATTTACGCGCAGGACTTATTTATGGGTCCTGCGTTTTTTTGTTTAAATTCAGAGCTCAGTTTTCGTCGGAGTCTATGCCGAGTCCTGCGGAAATGAGCATTTTTTCCACATAGCTGTCCCATGATTCGTCAGTAGAACGATCCATTGTGAAAATGCTCTTATTTATCGCAGATGTCAGCGAAATACCGTTTTCGTCAAATTTTATCGTGATCAGGAGCGAAGCTATGCTTCCATCATTATCAATAGCTGCCAGCTTTTCAGGCTCGATTCCGAAAACAAACTTGATCGAAAGGGGAGTGTTATGCCCTTTGATAAGAGAAGTACACAGTGGACGAAGCTGACTCCAGAGGGCAAATTTCTGCTCGTGCTGTTCAACTGTGTCATCATTCTTGAAAAAATCCTTGTGATAGGTTCCGTCAATATTGTAGTCGACGAAGGTACGGATCATGCCTTCACGAAGGTAGTATTCATCAAAAAAGCTGCTGGCAAAGAGCAGTCCCATAAATTTTTTTATATCTTTTACTTTGTATAGTTTCACTTATAAATTCTCCAAAAAAATTGAAAATATGTAGATTATTTTTTTATTTTGTAATATACTGTTGTTCTTTGAGTGTTTTTACACATTTTTGACACTGAGAAATAGTATATGATATACTGATGTAGTATTCAAAACTATGTCATGCGGAAATGAGGTATATTCCCTTATGAAATATAAGTATGTTGCAGACAGTTGTTGTGAGTTTCCGGATTTCTTTACAGAGACACATGATTGCGCCAACGTGGCACTGACGATCGAAGTCGGTGATAGAACTTTTGTAGATGATGAGACATTTCATCAGGCTGATTTTCTTAGTGCAGTCAAGGCCTATCCCAAAGCACCTAAAAGCTCATGCCCTTCGCCTGAAGCATATATGAATGCTTTTGACGGAGATGCCGATGTTGTGTTTGTAACAGGACTTTCATCAGAACTGTCAGGTTCTTATAATAGCGCAATACTTGCAAAAAATCTATATGAGGAAGAACATCCCGAGAAAAAAATTTTCGTATTTAATTCTGAATCAGCTTCATGTGGAGAATTTCAGATCATGCTTAAGGCAGCAGAGCTTGTGGATGAAGGAAAAGACCTTGACGAGATCGTAAAAGAGGTTGAGAATTTTGCGCATAATCAACAGCTCACCTATTTTGTGCTTGAGAGCATGGAGGCACTTAGAAAGGCAGGACGGCTTTCTGCCATGAAGGCAATGGCTGCTACAGCCCTTAATATTAAGCCGGTCTGCATTGGTCTGCATGGAACTATTGAGCAGGAAAGTGTTGCAAGAGGAATGAATAAGGCTTTGGCCAAGATGACAGAACTTTCCCTTGGCAAGCTTAAAAAGACCGGAATTCCGGATACAAAAGACAGAACATTGTGTATAACACATGTAAACTGCCCTGAACGTGCGGCAAAGGTACTGGCCATGTACGTCGCAGAGGCAGAATTCAAAAGAACGGTCATCATTGAAGCAAAGGGTGTGACTACACTTTATGCCGCAGATGGCGGAATCATTGTTACAATGTGATGATCTGATTCAGGAAAATTTCTTTGAAAAAATATATTCATTGTAGCGCTTCCAGGCACGCATAATGAAACTTTTGTTAAAAAATGAATAGTTGATAATGGCACCGTCTGACATCTTAAAAGAGTTATGTGAATGAGATATTACATAACGCATGTTCAGTACGGTGTCTTTTGCTGTTTCAAGAAATACAGGTTCGCAGGTTCCGAGAATATCTTCAAATTTGGAAGTGCTCCCGAGAAATGAGAAAGAACGGGAATTAGTGAGCGTTATGTTCATATAGCCGCCTTCCTGCCTGGCATAGAGTATCTCGTCCGGCTGAACATATATCGTATCTGTTTCGTTTCTTAGTTCTAGATATTTAGGACGTGTCTTCTTGGCTTCTGCGGCTAGGTCTATATAGTGAGAGAAGTCCCGCTGCCACAGAGGACATTTGTGATAGAGAAAATCATTGCTGCGGCCGTATTTTTCCTCATAATCGATCTTTTCTGAACACAGCACAATAAGCGCAGCAATTCCTTTTTTTCTGAGGTTTGCTGCGATCGTCATTCCGTCTTGTTCCGCTTTACTGATATCTATAAACAGCAGATCATATTTTCTGATACACGGAAGTGCTGCTTCTTCATCACCAAAGGTATCGATATAGAGAACTTCACCTTTAGCGGTACGAACGTCTGCTTCACGCTTGAGCAGGCGCTCGTACTGTTTACGGCTGGCCGGATCATCATCAATAATTGCGATATATAAGGCCATACATTTAGATTCCTTTACATAGATTAGTTATTCTTATCAGCCTTTGCTGCCTGCATCTTCATCGCACGAACCTTGGTCGAAAGACCAAAGAGGGTGATGAAGCCCTGTGCATCGTGGTGATCGTAAAGATCGCCGGTGGTAAAGGAAGCAAGGCTTTCTGAATAGAGTGAGTAAGGTGATGTTTCGCCTGCTTTAATGATATTTCCCTTGTAGAGCTTAAATTTAACCTGACCGGTAACATACTGCTGAGTTGAAGAAACAAAAGCGCAGAGAGCTTCACGGAGCGGTGTAAACCACTTTCCTTCATATACAAGCTGTGCAAGCTCGTCGCTGACACGCTTCTTTTCACGCATGCACTCGCGGTCAAGGATAAGCTCCTCGAGCTGCTCGTGTGCTGCATAAAGAATGGTTCCACCCGGAGTCTCGTAGATTCCGCGGCTCTTCATGCCTACAACTCTGTTTTCCACAATATCGATTATGCCGACACCGTGCTTTCCGCCAAGTTTATTAAGCGTACGGATGATGTCAGAGACCTTCATCTTTTCCCCATTAACTGCTGTCGGAACACCTTTCTCAAAATCTATTGTAACATATTCCCCTTCATTTGGCGCATCTTCCGGACTTACTCCGAGAACAAGAAGATGCTTATAGTTAGGCTCCTGTGCAGGATCCTCAAGCTCCAGTCCCTCGTGGCTTATGTGCCAGAGATTTCTGTCACGGCTGTATGAAGAATCTGCTGAGAAAGGAAGATTGATTCCATGAGCCTTGCAGTATTCAATTTCTGATTCACGGGAATCCATTGTCCACTTTGGATCACGCCATGCTGCGATGATCTTAAGATCAGGAGCAAGGGCCTTGATTCCGAGCTCGAAACGGATCTGGTCATTTCCCTTTCCTGTAGCACCATGGCAGATAGCTACAGCATTTTCTTTACGGGCGATCTCAACAAGTCTCTTTGCAATGAGAGGTCTTGCCATTGAAGTACCGAGAAGATACTGGTTCTCATATACTGCATGTGCCTGAACACAAGGTACGATGTAGTCATCTGCAAATTCATCTATAACATTTTCAATATAAAGCTTGGAAGCTCCGCATGACTTGGCTCTCTCCTCAAGCCCGTCAAGTTCTTCCTCCTGACCACAGTCTACGCATACGCAAACAACATCGTAATTGTAGTTTTCCTTGAGCCAGGGAATGATTGCTGTTGTATCAAGTCCGCCTGAATAAGCAAGTATTACCTTTTCTTTATCTGCCATAATGCATATTCTCCTTACTGCGCATACAATTTGCGCTTGTGATGAGTCAATAATACATCACCACTTTAAATTATGCAAGTGCAAATTTATACATTTTAAAATATTAAAACCCAAATTTTATAAATGTTTTAATGAATAATGGTTGCATTTATGCAAAATAAGATGTATATTTATGCAATAACAAATTGACTGTTTTTAATAAAAAAGTTGATTTAAATACTTTAGCGGTTTACAGTAAAGTCGTACAGTTTCCGAAGGGGGAATTGATATGTGGGACAAATTGAAGAGCTCAAGATGGAGAGAAATAAATATGGAAAGCACAGTTCAGATCGTCGAGCCAGACTTTCATATAAGGATAATGACGATACAGGATTATCAAGGGGTGCATGATCTTTGGATGTCAATAAAGGGCTTTTCAATACGCTCAATTGATGACAGCTTTGAAGGGGTAAAGAAATTCATAGCGAGAAATCCTGCAACATCGATAGTTGCAGAGCGTGATGGAGAGATAGTCGGGGCTATTCTCTGCGGGCACGATGGAAGACGGGCAACATTTTATCATGTCTGCGTTGCCGAAAAGTACAGGATGATGGGAATCGGTAAGGCTATGGTAGTAATGGCCATGCAGGCATTGAAAAAAGAAAAAATAAATAAGGTCGCTCTTATAGCGTTTACAGAGAATGATATAGGAAATGCTTTCTGGAAGGGGATTGGCTGGACAGAGCGCAAAGACCTTAATTATTACGATTTTACCCTTAATGAAATGAATATTGAGAGATTTACCACGATTGAGAGTTTAACTGATTAAGGAGAGCAGAAAATGAAGGTAATTGAAGGCGGAATCACATCGGCTAAGGGTTTTAAGGCAGCGGGAGCAGCTGCAGGGATCAAGTATGTCGGTAGAAAAGATATGGCGATGATCTTTTCTGAAATGCCCTGTAAGGTCGCAGGTACATTTACGACAAATGTAGTCAAGGCGGCACCGGTCATCTGGGACAGAGATATAGTAAAGAAAAAGGGTACAGCACAGGCAGTTGTGGTAAATTCCGGAATTGCCAATGCATGTACAGGTCAGCAGGGACTTGATTACTGCGAAGAAACAGCAGAAGCGGCTGCAAAACTCCTCGGAATCAGTACTAAAGATGTTCTGGTGGGCTCAACAGGTGTTATCGGAATGCAGCTTAAGATGGATAAGCTGAAAGAGGGTGTAAAGCTATTGGTGCCTGCTCTTAAGGAGACTAAGGAGGCCGGAACTGAGGCGGCTGAGGCCATTATGACAACGGACACCCATTCAAAGCAGATCGCGGTTCAGCTGGAGATCGGAGGAAAAACCGTAACCATTGGAGGAATGGCCAAGGGTTCAGGCATGATCCACCCGAATATGTGTACAATGCTTGCATATATTTCAAGTGATGTGAATATTTCACAGGAGCTTTTACAGCAGGCTCTTAGTGACGATGTCAATGATACCTTCAATATGATATCTGTTGATGGTGATACTTCGACAAATGACACACTTCTTCTCATGGCAAACGGAGCAGCGGGGAATGCTGAGATCACTGAGAAGAACGAAGATTATTATGAATTTAAGAAGGCACTTAACTGTGTAAATACTACACTGGCAAAGGAGATGGCCGGTGACGGAGAAGGGGCTACAGCACTTTTTGAGGTGCAGGTGATCAATGCAGACAGCAAAGAACATGCAAGGATTCTTGCAAAATCCGTAATAACTTCATCACTTACCAAGGCTGCGATATTTGGCCATGATGCGAACTGGGGACGGATTCTCTGTGCGCTGGGATATTCTGGAGTACAGTTTGATCCTGACAGGATGGAACTCTGGATAGAAAGTGAAGCCGGAAAGATGCTCATCTTTAAGAATGGAAATGCAGTTGACTATAGTGAAGAGGAAGCTACTAAGATCCTTTCGGAGAAATGTGTTCATGTCACAGCCGATATGAAAATGGGTGATAAAGAAGCTACGGCCTGGGGCTGTGATCTGACCTATGATTACGTAAAGATCAATGCTGATTACAGGAGCTGAACTTCTGGACGAAAACCGATTATGAGAGAGGAAATTATTATGGAAGGTCATGGAATCGAAAAAAATCAGATGGAAGAAATTCAGAAAAAGGCAGGAGTGCTGATAGAAGCACTTCCATATATCCAGCAGTTCAACCGTAAAATAATAGTAGTCAAATACGGCGGCTCTGCAATGACATCTGAGACACTGAGGGAAAATGTCATAAAGGATGTGGCTTTGCTCAAGCTTGTAGGGTTCAAACCGGTGATAGTTCATGGCGGAGGAAAGGAAATAAGCCGCTGGGTCGGAAAAGTCGGGATGGAGCCTAATTTTATAAACGGACTCCGTGTGACTGATGCGGATACGATGGAAGTTGCCGAGATGGTTCTTAATAAGGTGAATAAAGGACTTGTACAGCTGGTCGAAAAGCTTGGTATGAGAGCTATCGGTATATCGGGCAAAGACGGAGGGCTTCTTAAGGTAAAGAAACGTTATCCGGACGGGGAGGATATAGGATTTGTAGGAGAGATCACAGGGGTTGATCCTACGGTCTTACAGGATCTCCTGGAAAAGGATTTCCTTCCGGTGGTGGCACCTATAGGAATGGATGACAATTTTGATACCTACAATATTAATGCTGATGATGCTGCATGTGCCATCGCGAAGGCGTTAAATGCTGAGAAACTCGCATTTCTTACGGATATTGAGGGACTTTATAAGGATATAAACGACAAGTCCTCGTTTATTTCAAGACTGACAGCTGATGAGGCACAGAAACTTCTTGATGACGGTTATATCGGAGGAGGAATGATACCGAAGCTTGGCAACTGCATCGATGCTATACGTGGAGGTGTTAACAGGGTACATATTCTGGACGGAAGGATACTTCACTGTCTGCTTCTTGAAATCTTCACTCAGAGTGGTATAGGAACAGCCATTGTAAAGGAGGACGATAAATTTTGAGTATTACAGAGGAATATATAGCCTGCGGAGAAAAGAATCTCCTTCATACCTACAACAGGAGCCCTATAGTCTTTGAGCGGGGAGACGGAGTATATCTTTATGACGCAGATAATAAGAAATATCTGGATTTCGCAGCGGGGATCGCAGTATTTGCCCTTGGGTATAACAATAAAGAATATAATGATGCACTTAAGGGTCAGATAGATAAGCTGATACACACTTCTAATCTTTACTACAATATTCCGGCGATAGATGCGGCAAAGGAACTCAACAGCATCACCGGAATGGACAGGGTATTTTTTACAAATAGCGGAACTGAGGCAATTGAGGGAGCGATAAAGTCTGCGCTTAAGTACGCATACACCGAAGAACCTGCTGATGATTATGAAATAATTGCTATGGAGCATTCATTTCACGGACGCTCGATGGGAGCGCTTTCAGTTACAGGAAATGCGCACTATCGTGAAGCCTTTGGTACAGGTATAGGTCATATAAAATTTGCAAAGTTCAATGATTTTGAATCTGTTAAGGCACTTGTCAGTGAAAAGACCTGCGGGATCATAATGGAGACAGTACAGGGCGAAGGCGGAATATATCCTGCAGATGAGGATTTCTTAAAGAAAGTACGGAAGCTCTGTGATGAGAAGGATATACTTTTAATACTTGATGAGATCCAGTGTGGTATGGGACGCAGTGGTTATATGTTCGCTTATGAAAAATACGGTATCAGGCCGGATATTATGACATCCGCAAAAGCCCTTGGCTGCGGGGTTCCGGTAGGGGCATTTTCGATGACAGAAAGAGTTGCTGAAAAGTCACTGGTTCCCGGAGATCATGGCTCAACTTACGGAGGAAATCCGCTTGCCGGAGCAGCTGTAGTGGAAGTGCTCAGGCAGTTTAAGGAAAAGGATATAGTCGGCCATGTAAAGGAACTTACACCTTATCTGGAAGAAAAACTCAAAGAGCTTGCTTCAAAGCATGAATGCATTAAGGAGACAAGAGGTGTCGGCTTTATGAGAGCCGTAGAACTCGACAGACCGGCTGGAGATATCATAAAAGGTGCACAGGAAAAGGGACTTATTGTGATAAGTGCCGGAGCAAATATCCTCAGACTTGTACCGCCTCTTGTTATAGAAAAAGAGCATATAGATGAAATGATAGACATCCTTGATTCTTTGCTGTAAAAGGTTACGACTTTGTTAAATTTCTTAAATTTATATTGCAATCTTTTTTTATGGAGAGTACAATTAATCTGGTAATCGGGAGCGCCTGACGGATGGTCAGGAGCGTTATGAATAAATTAAAACAGCAACATTTAAAAGATGCGGTGAAGGCGCATGCGGCGTTAATCTTAAGCGTGCTGTTCACCGCTTTTTTTGTATGCGGATGTGCAGTAAATGATGATGCGGAAGAAATGATTTTAACCTCGGAAGCAGAAGCGGTTTCAGCGGATGCTGTAACGGAGTCGGTAAGTGAGGAAGAAGTTCCACAAAAGCCACATGATATCTATGTATATATTTGTGGAGCGATAAAAGATCCGGGAGTTTATACAGTTCATTCAGGAAGTCATGTTTTTGAAGTTATAGCAAAGGCAGGCGGATTGAGTGAAGATGCCGATGATACAGCAGTTAATCAGGCAGAGATCGTTACAGACGGATCGCAGATAACGATTCCGACTAAAGCACAGACAGAGGCGGGGATAGTCCCCGGAAACAGATCTTCTGAAAGCACAGCCGCAGCTGATACAACAGATGGCAGGGTTAACATCAATACTGCCACGGCAGATGAGCTGACAGCTCTTTCGGGAATAGGAATGAACCGTGCTGAAGCGATAATCAGGTACCGTGATGAGCATGGAGCATTTACGTCACCCGAAGATATCATGAATGTTGCAGGTATCAAAGAAGGGCTTTATACAAAGATAAAAGATCAGATTAAACTATAGGAAAGTGGTTCTATGGCACGAAAAGTACTTGTTGTTGACGATGAAAAAAATATTGTAAAAGGTCTTAAGTTTGCTCTTAAGCAGGATGAAATGGATGTTGATACGGCTTATGACGGCGAAGAGGCTGTTGAGAAAGCCAAGACCGGAAACTTTGATATTATTCTCCTTGATGTTATGCTCCCAAAGCTCACAGGCTTTGAAGTATGCCAGCAGATAAGAGAATTTTCCGATGTTCCCATAATCATGCTTACAGCAAAGGGCGATGATATGGATAAGATCCTCGGCCTTGAATATGGAGCGGATGATTATATAACAAAGCCGTTTAATATTCTCGAAGTCAAGGCCCGGATCAAGGCAATAATGCGCAGGGCAGAGCGCAGTGAAAAGCAGGCTCAGACTGTGGCTGACAGTATAGTTTCCGGTGCACTCAGGCTTGATCTTGACGGAAGACGTGCCTATATCAATGACAAGGAAGTGAATCTTACAGCCAAGGAATTTGATGTTCTGGAACTTTTGGCGAAGAATCCAAATAAGGTATATTCAAGAGTAAATCTTCTTAATACAATTTGGGGAAAGGATTATCCCGGAGATGAACGAACTGTTGATGTACATATAAGACGTCTCAGGGAAAAAATAGAGGATTCACCTAGTAATCCACGCTATGTTCATACAAAATGGGGAGTAGGATACTATTTCCAAGCATAATATTTTATGAAAACTATCATTTCTTTTTTAATTCAAAAATCAAGTATATTAAAAAGTCTTAAATTCAGAATCTGGGTGATAATAATGCTTGTTGGTATAATTGCATCAAGCATTATGTCACAGAATATTCTGAGCAACTATCAGAGCAGAGCTGTTTCACAGCAGACGACAACTGCGGTAAGTCAGTTTCGTATTCTTGCAAATCACCTGGCAAGTGCAGATTATTTTAACGATATAGAGCAGGAAGGCATAGAAAATGAATTATCATTGTTCTCCGGTTTCTTCAGCGGTCGTATTATGATAATCGACTCGAATTTCAATGTTGTGAGTGATTCGTATCAGATGTCGGTCGGAAAGGCTATGATCGCTTCGGAGATAATAAATTGTTTCGCGGATGGTAAGACCGTGCAGAATTATGATGATGTAAATAAATACATTGAGATCGTAATTCCTATATTTAATGCAAAGGATGAAACTGTAGACGGAGTTATCTTTGCAAGCTCTTCTACACAGTCAGTGTATAATACCGTGGATGTTCTCAGCCGAAAGGCCGGAATACTTATGGTGGCTATAATACTGTTCATAATTATTTTTGCCATGATCATGTCATCTATACTTGTACGCCCGTTTGAAAGGATCACAAAGGCCATTAAGTCAGTTGATAACGGACTTGCGGTTCCGGAAGAAAAAATCCTTGATTATCTGGAGACTGAGGAAATCATGGATGCGTTCAGTACTTTGCTCACGAAAATGCGAAGTCTTGATGAATCGAGAGAAGAGTTTGTGTCAAACGTATCCCATGAGCTTAAGACACCACTGGCTTCTATGAAGGTTCTTGCAGATTCCATACGCAGTGCAGATGATGTTCCTATTGAAACTTATAAGGAATTCATGGATGATATAGGTGATGAGGTTGACCGTGAAAATACGATAATTACGGATCTGCTTTCGCTGGTAAAGATGGATAAGACCTCCGGAAAGCCTAATATCAAGTCGACTGATGTGAATTCAATGATCGCAGGTATAATCAAGAGGCTTAAGCCTATAGGCGATAAAAATAATGTTGAACTGGTATTCAGCGAAGAACGTCAGGTAACGGCAGAAATAGATGAGACCAAGATGACGCTTGCCATAACGAATCTTGTTGAAAATGCCATCAAGTACAATAAGCCCGGAGGATGGGTCAGAGTTGAGCTTGATGCGGATCATCAGTTCTTTGCGTGCAAGGTTTCTGATTCGGGAATCGGTATTCCGAAGGATTCATTAGACAGAATATACGAAAGATTTTATCGTGTTGATAAATCTCATTCGAGGGAGATCGGTGGAACAGGATTAGGTCTTGCGATAACAAGAAGTGCTATTTTACTTCATCGTGGAGCGATTAAAGCAACAAGCATAGAGGGAGAAGGAACGACATTTGTTGTCAGGATTCCGCTTAAATATGTAATATGAAAAAAGAAACAGCATATAGAAGGTTAATAGTTTTGATTGCCTTACTGATGCTCCTTGCAGGCTGCGCCAGTGGTTCCGGACAAGGAGCGAGCATAGACAGTGATAAGATCTGGGTATATTATCCGAATTCTGAACTTAATGGTTTGACCAAATTAGAGTATGAAGGTGATGAACCCACTGTAGACAGCTTTATTGAAGAGCTTTCGAAAAATCAGCAGGACGAAGATGTAACAGTAGTCCTTGGAAAACGTACCGCATTAAATGGCTATACTTTGTCAGAAAATCAGATCATTCTGGATTTTGATAATGGCTATGGCAGACTCGGGAGAGCTGAAGAGGTACTTTTCAGAGCTTCGCTCGTTCATACACTTACACAGCTTGATGCTGTCCACTATGTGACCATCACGATAGAAGGAAATCCGCTTAAACTGGTGGATGGTGAAGAACCGAAGGCGATGTCTGACAGAAGTTTTATAGAAAATGCAGGTAAGGAGATAAATGCGTATGCCCAGACTACGCTTCATCTTTACTTTGCGGACAGCTCCGGTAAAGAGCTTATTCGTTATGAAGAGAGCACTGTATACTCTACAAATATTTCAAAAGAAAGGCTCGTAGTGGATAAGCTTATCGAGGGGCCGGATGGTTCAGATGCTTTTCCTACGATCTCACCGGATACAAAGGTGAATTCAGTGGACGTGAGAGATGGTATCTGTTACGTGGATCTAAGCTCTGCAATAGTTGACCAGCCTTATAATGTCACAGAGGAAGCGGTATTTTATTCCCTGGTCAATTCACTTTGTGAAGTGCGTGGTGTGGACAGGGTTCAGCTTTCTATAGATGGAGAAACTAAAAGGATCTTTCAGAAGAATATAAGCCTCGACAGGCCGTATGAAAAGAAACTTGAACTGGTTGCCGGAGGTAAGTGATAAATGAAAAGACCATTATGCCGGGTCGGAGTACTGATATTTGCTGCTGTATGGATAGCAGTGAGCATCAGAGGTCCGGCCATGTGTAATGCAGTTGAGAATGGCAGTTATATAGAGGTAACAGGAACTGCAGTTTCAAGAAAATGCAAATCTGATAAATATATCATAGAGATCAAAAAGCCTGAATTAAAATCAGATCTT
Source organism: Lachnospiraceae bacterium (assembly GCA_024692715.1). Classification (GTDB taxonomy): domain Bacteria; phylum Bacillota; class Clostridia; order Lachnospirales; family Lachnospiraceae; genus NK4A144. The sequence continues at coordinate 50,315 of JAILMH010000078.1, read as the reverse complement.
AAAGGCGAAAAATCCAATAAAAATAAAAAAATTAAAATAAAGGGTATCCTGGTCTATCTGGATACATCGGAAAAGTGCATTCCTAAGCTTGGTCAGAGGATAAAAGTGGCTGGAAAGGCTGAATTGTTTGAAAAAGCAACAAATCCCGGTCAATTTGACATGAGGCGCTACAGAATGCTCCATGGGCTTGATTTCGCACTTATGGATGCGCACGTAAAAGCGACAGGAAGATCCTACAATATCTTTACAGAGACGATGCAGAGGATAAGGGAAAGGATGGTCGAATGCTATGACAGACTTTATGACGAGAATACTGCCGGAGTAGCGAAGGCAATGGTGCTTGGAGACAGAAGCGGACTTGCAGAGTCTGAAAAAGCGCTGTATCAGGCAGCGGGAATTGCGCATATTTTGTCAATTTCCGGACTTCATATAGGTGTTATAGGATTAGGGCTGTACAAACTGCTAAAAAGGGCAAGATTAAAAAGAGCTCCGGCAGGAGCTTTGAGTATGATCTTCATTGGAGCCTATGCACAGATGACAGGTGGTTCGGCATCGGTGATACGGGCAGGAGTAATGCTCGCAATGGGAATAATAGCAGAGGTAATAGGCAGAAAGAGTGACATTTTAAGCTCTATGGCTCTTTCGCTGATAATGCTTCTGATAAGCAATCCTTTGCTTGTATATGATTCGGGATTTCTTCTTTCCTTTGGTGCTGTGAGCGGGATCGGAATAGTCTCGCCGGTGATAAAAATTTTAGTGCCAAAGGCTGATTCAAAGTGGCTTTCCGGGCCGCTGGCAAGTGTCAGCGTTTCTATATTTACGCTTCCGATAATTCTATATTTTTTCTTTCAATTTCCACTATATTCACTAATGATAAATTTAATTGTCGTCCCTTTGATGGGAATTCTTTTAGTGCTTTTGATAGGTTCGGGATTGGCAGGACTCTTGTGGTTGGGCGCCGGTATGCTGCCGGCGTGGTCGGCGACCTGCCTCATGCGGCTTATAGATGCAGCGGCAGAGGCGGATACAAAGCTTCCGGCAACGATGCTCGTCACAGGCAGACCAGAGCTATGGCGGATAATTCTGTATTATTTCCTGCTTTCTATGATCTGTTTTATAGCAGCTAAAGAAAGAATCGGGGAAATGCTCAGGATAAAAAGTGCCGTATTATTTGTCATGATGCTTGCGCTGATGTTTTATCATCCGGCCGGCGGGCTAGAAATAATGTCGATGGATGTCGGGCAGGGAGATTCAGGGCTCATAAGGCTTGATGATACCGCATTTTTGATCGACTGCGGAAGTACTGATGTTAAAGATGTTGCGAAGTACAGGGTTGTTCCCTGTATCAGATCTCAAGGAATAGCAGATATAGATTATGCGGTTATGACACATCCTGACGGAGATCATATAAATGGATTTATGGAGATCTTTGAAGGTAGGAAATATGAGGGAATAAGGATTAAAAATTTTATCATGCCTAAGATAAATAAGAGAGATGAGGCTTATGAAAGAGTGAGACAGGCAGCAGAAAAATATGGTGCAAGAGTAATTTTTATAAAGGCCGGAGATGTCATAAAGTCAGGAAAACTCACAGTGAGATGTATTCATCCGGCAGAAGATTATGTTCCGGAGGATGTGAATTCATACTCAACGGTACTTGACATACGATATGGAAAATTCAGCGCTCTTTTTACCGGAGATGTACAGGGCAGCGGAGAAGAGGCAGCGGGCAGCAGCTGCGGTGAGGATTATACACTTCTGAAGGTGGCACATCATGGCTCAAAAAATTCAAGTAAAGAGGCTTTTCTTAAAAAGACAAAGCCTAAGTATGCCTTTATTTCGTGCGGCAAAAATAATTCCTACGGACATCCTCACAGGGAAACGCTGGAACGACTGAATTCTGCCGGTTCAAATATATATGTCACTAAGGAAAGTGGTGCATTGTCACTTTATACAGATGGAAAAAGGATAAGGATAAAAACATATGAATAGAAAAATTAATAATAATGCAGTGATTTTTATGGCTATGATTCTGGCTTTTGGAGTGAGTTTTTCAGGAGGAAGCGTGAGAGCTGGCACGGCTTTGATGTCTGAGAACAGTCGGTCAGAAAATACTAAGTCAGAAAATACAAGGTCAGAAAACACCAGGTCAGAGAATACAAGATCGGAAAATACCAGATCAGAAAACATGAAGCCGGAGATAAGCGTCAAGGCGGACAGTGAAAATCTTTATTTTGAGCCGCTTGAAGCAGAAATCGAAGTAAGAGGAAATGGAGTGGAGGATACGTTGGCTGAGGTAAAGGTGGAAAGTTCCGGGACAGTAATAAGCAGAGATTCAGGGAGACTCCCACGAAAGATCAGATTTAAGATATATAGAAGCGGTGATTACAGGATAACGGCAGAGCTTGAAAACGGGGAAGGTGCAGAAAAGAGCTTTAGGGTAGAAAATGTGCTTGAAAGGCATACGGGGAGGATCGTTAGGAAGGGCAGTTCGTATTATGAGCCGGTGGTGATAAGAAAGGGCCGTAGTGCTGAAAAAGCGCCGGAGGAAAATGCAGGGGCAGGATATGATATCAGGGGGGAGAAAAAAGAAAGGGAAGATGATGTGATCAGGACTTTAAGGATCAAAGGAAGATATGGTGAGACAATGGAAAGCGGAAAAGGGGAATTTATAGAAGATAAAGAGAAAAGATCTAGCGAAGATGCGTTGATCTATGAAATTGATGAAGGCGGAGAAGAGGCAGTAAAGGCTTTTTATGAAAAAAATAAGAAGGCCGAGGAAGAGAAGAAAAACAGAGCGCTACGGGAGAAAAATGAAGCCATGAAACGCGAGGCGGGAAAGAGGTATTCGGCTGTTGCTGCAGCAGCTCTTACAGCCTTGATACTTGCGGCGCTCATACTTGACGCAAAACGCAGGCTGTGAGAATATTAAGCTTATGAGACAAATTGCTAATGATGTAAAAACAGGTGATTTTAATAGATTATATCTCTTGTATGGAGATGAGATATATCTGAAAAATTCCTGGAAAAATAAAATAATTGATAAACTGCGGAATCCCGGAGATACCTTGAATTACCGGATGTTTTCCGGGCAGTCGATCGATACGGCAGAGCTCATATCCCTTGCAGATACACTTCCGTTCATGGCGGAACGAAGGCTTATAGTTGTCGAAGGCAGCGGGCTTTTTAAGAAAAGCGCGCCGGATGAGCTTGTGGAATTTATCAAAAATGTTCCGGAGGAGACCTGTCTTTGCTTTGTAGAGGATGAAGTCGATAAAAGGTCTAAGCTCTATAAGACATTGAAGAGTGCAGGCGGATGTATCGAAGAACTTACAGAACTTGATGAGTCGGAGATCAGGCTCTGGGCGGCCAAGAAGTTTGGAAAGTTCAACAAAAAGGTACGAGGCTCTACGGTTCAGCGTATCATTGACAGAGTCGGAACAGATCTGCAGACGCTTGACAGTGAACTGGACAAGCTGATCTCTTATGTCGGCGAAAGAGATGTTGTTGAGGATTCTGATGTGGATGCCATCTGCACAGTTCATCTCAATAATACGGTCTTTGACCTTGTAAATGCCACGATCTCCGGAGAGCAGAAAAAGGCTATGGAGCTTTACTACGAAATGATAGCGGATAAAGAGCCGCCGCTTAAGATACTTTTTCTGATCGCACGGGAATTCAAGGCTCTGCTTGAGACAAAGGAGCTGCTCAAGTCTACAAGAGACAGGAAGTTCATTGCAGGTAAAGTCGGTCGTCCGCCGTTTGTTGTTGGCAGATATGAGGCAATAGTCTCTAAATTTTCTGCGGAGTATCTTTCTGGTGTGATAAATGACTGCCTGGAAATGGAAGAGGGAGTAAAGACAGGAAAGATATCAGACCGGCTCAGCGTTGAGCTGATAATCGTAAAATACTCCGGTACAGAGAGAAAGAAAGGTTAAGCGTTATGATGAGAGATATACCCTCAAAGGGTGAAAGATACAGAAACTCAAAAGGTGAAGAACTTGAGATACTTGCGGTTGCACGTCATACGGAAAGCTATGAAGAACTCGTGGTATACTGCCCGGTAAATGATCCTTCAAAGGCTTTTGCCTGTCCGTTACCTGTATTTATGAAGCAGACAGAAGCAGATGATGAACAGCAGTGCAGCCTTGAGAAGATCGCAGATGCCCCTGCAGAGGAGCTGAAGGATAGTGATGATCTTTCTCAGGTACCACCGATGCTCCTTGAATTTCTGGATGCCGAAACCTATGAAGAAAAACTTGCGGTATTTGATAGAATGAAAAATTCTGTAACAGATGATATAATAGATTCCATTGCGGTATCACTTGATACAGAAGTAGAGAAAGCTCCGATAGAGGAGAGATACCGTCAGATAAGGGAAATCCTGCTCATGCAGGAAAAATATGAAACAACGAGGTTGCGTTAATAATGAAGATTATGTCATTTGCTGTCCCGTGTTACAATTCACAGGACTACATGAGTCATTGTATCGATACTCTTCTCGATGGTGGGGATGAGGTAGAGATCCTTATTGTAGATGATGGGTCAAAGGATAATACAGCAGCAATTGCTGACGAATATGAAAGAAAGTATCCCGGTATATGTAAGGCTATCCATCAGCCTAACGGAGGACACGGAGAAGCAGTAAATACCGGTATCAGAAATGCAAGCGGTATCTTTTTCAAGGTTGTTGACTCTGATGACTGGGTAGATCATGATGCTTATATGCAGGTACTGGACAAGCTTAAGGAATTCATAAGAGGCGGTCAGACCCTCGATATGATGGTCTGCAATTTCGTATATGAAAAGCAGGGTGCTAAAAAGAAGAAGGTTATGACATACCGTTTTGCCCTTCCTGCAAACGAGCTCATTACCTGGAATGAGGTGCGCCATTTCCATAAAGGGCAGTATCTTCTCATGCATTCAGTCATTTATAGAACAAAGCTTCTTCAGGATTGCGGCTTAAGACTTCCTGCTCATACCTTCTATGTTGATAATATTTTTGTTTTTGAGCCGCTGGTTCATGTTAAGACAATGTATTATCTGAATGTTAACTTTTATCGTTACTTCATAGGAAGAGATGATCAGTCGGTCAATGAAAAGGTTATGATCGGCAGAGTTGATCAGCAGATACGTGTTACGAAGATAATGATCGATTATCTTGCCGGTAAAAATATTCAGAATAAAAAGCTTCGCCGTTACATGGAAAGCTATCTCGATATTATCATGTGTGTATCTTCGATCATGCTTATCAGAGCTGATACAGAAGAGGCGCTTGAAAAGAAAAAAGAGCTTTGGCAGTATCTTAAAAAGAAGGACAGATGGCTTTACATCAAGATCCGTTACGGAGTACTTGGAAGTAGTATGAACCTTCCGGGTAAGGGTGGAAGGAAGCTTTCAGTCGGCGGTTATAAGATCGTTCACTGGTTTGTCGGATTTAACTAAAAAGAATCCTACGCGCACTGCGTAGGATTCTTTTTAGTTTCGTTCTATGGCGGTTCTTGAGCGCATTGAAGCATTCATTCGGGCCTTTACAGTCTCGAAATCGATCACATAGCAGATAAAGTACATGACGGTTGCAAGTACAAAGGCTGTTATAACGTCGAATGCTGAATGCTGTTTCAGGAACATCGTAGATAAAATGATAAGGATCGTTAAAGTAACAGCTCCCCATTGTATCCACGGCTTTTTTGATAATTTCTCAGAATTCATAATGGCAAAAGCGGCTCCAAGTGAGTTATAAACATGGATACTTGGGAAGATATTGGTGCTTGTGTCAGAATGATATAAATGAATGACCATTCGTGTGAATACATTGTCCCTTGGAAAAACTGTCGGCCGAAGGGTATCTCCGTTCGGATAAAGGGTTGAAACAACAAGGAAAACTGTCATTCCAACGATAAGAAATGCGGAGAGCTTCATGTATTCACGCCTGTTAGTGAAAATAAAATATATAACCGTGGAAGCAATATAGAAAAACCACAGCATATAAGGTATTATGAATAACTCATTGAATGGTATGATGTCATCTACCGCCATGTGGATTATATGATAATTGCGGACTACAGTGTGTTCCAGGAAAACGAACCATGGAATATAGATCATCATGTAGACTATCATGATCCACGCATGAGAATATCGCCTGAAAATAGATTTCATATATTACACCTCTCAGAATAAAATGATTTTAGCATATTGAATATTTGTCTTCAACAATTCAAATCTTAAAATTAATTATGAAATATTACGGTTAACAAAACTTTATGCCTATGCTATAATATGTTGCAACACTTTAACGTATGAAAGTGGTAAAAATGATGAGACCTAAGGAGGAAGGAATGTATTCACTGGATGAACTTAGAGCTGTAGATCCTGAGATCGCAGATGCGATCGTAAAGGAGCAGGAGAGACAGAACAGCCACATTGAGCTTATCGCGTCAGAAAACTGGGTAAGCAAGGCTGTAATGGCGGCTATGGGAAGCCCGCTGACTAACAAATATGCGGAAGGATATCCGGGACACAGATATTATGGCGGATGCCAGTGTGTCGATGTTGTAGAGGATCTTGCAAGAGAACGTGCCAAGAAACTCTTTGGATGTGAATATGCCAATGTACAGCCGCACTCAGGTGCGCAGGCAAATATGGCAGTATTCTTTTCTATGATGAAACCCGGAGATACCTTCATGGGTATGAATCTTGATCAGGGCGGTCATCTTTCTCATGGTTCACCGGTAAACTTTTCCGGCTCATATTTTAATTGTGTACCGTATGGCGTAAATAAGGATGGATTTATCGATTATGATGAAGTCCTTGAAATTGCAAAGAAATGCCAGCCAAAGCTCATTGTTGCAGGTGCATCAGCGTATGCAAGAACTATAGATTTCAAGAAATTCCGTGAGATAGCCGATGCTGTAGGTGCATATCTCATGGTAGATATGGCACATATCGCAGGACTTGTTGCAACAGGCTATCATCCGTCACCGATCGGTATAGCAGATGTTGTTACAACTACTACACATAAGACACTTCGCGGTCCAAGAGGTGGTCTTATCCTTGCAAATCAGGATGCGGCTGATAAGTTTAAGTTTAACAAGGCTGTATTTCCGGGAATTCAGGGCGGACCACTTATGCATGTGATCGCTGCGAAGGCTGTCTGCTTCAAAGAAGATCTCCAGCCGGAATTTAAGACTTATGCAAAGAATATCGTCGATAATGCCCAGGCACTTGCAAATGGCCTTATGAAGAGAGGCCTTTCAATTGTTTCAGGTGGTACAGACAATCATCTCATGCTCTTGAATCTTGAGCCGCAGGGACTTACCGGAAAGGTTATAGAGAATCTTCTGGATGAGGCTCATATCACGGCAAATAAGAACACTATCCCGAATGATCCGCAGAAACCGTTTGTTACATCAGGTATCAGACTCGGTACGCCTGCAGTGACCACACGTGGTTTCAATACAGAGGATTGTGACCGTGTAGCAGAGGCAATTTCGCTTGTTGTACTTGGTGGAGAAGCAAAGGTTCCTGAAGCAAGAGCTATAGTTAAAGAGCTTACAGATAAATACCCGCTTATATGATCATAAAAAAATCGCAATAAGCGCATATTTAACGTGATTTTTTAATCTCTGTCTCATAAAATCGAGACAGAGATTATTATTTTTTGCTAAATTAAGTGTAAATTTTTTTTTTCGTGTGCTATACTTCATTACAGTTTAAGATGATTTAGTGAAGGGGAAGTATGGTTTTCAGTTCTTTAGAATTTTTATTCCGGTTTTTACCGGCCTTTTTATTAATATATTTCATTGCACCCTACAGGCTGAAGAATCTCGTATTATTTATCGGAAGCCTGATTTTTTATGCAAGCGGTGAACCTGTATATGCAATTTTGGTGCTGCTGTCGATCGTGGTGAACTATACCCTGACGAGGCTCATGTGCACCTATGATATAGGCTCTCCCGGTCGAAAGGGTATGCTGATACTGGCACTTATCTATGATATTGGAATATTGCTTGTTTTCAAATATGCGATATTCATAATCAAAAATATCAACGGATTCATAGGGGCTGGTCTGCCTGTTCCAAACATAGCGCTTCCGCTTGGAATAAGCTTCTATACATTCCAGATAATGTCGTACGTCATAGATGCGTATCGAGGAAAATATGAATGTGAAAAGTCGATATTAAATCTCGGAACATATCTTGTTATGTTCCCGCAGCTTATCGCAGGTCCTATCGTTGTGTATGATAAGGTTGCCAAGGCTCTTGAAAAAAGGAGCATAACAGCGGCACATATTGAGAACGGCTTTAAGACATTTACGCTGGGACTTGGCGCCAAGGTGATCTTTGCCAATAATCTGGGTAATATCTGGAATGCAACGGATAGTGCGGGTTATACCAATATTTCCACCGGATTTGCATGGCTTGGAATACTTGCATATACGCTGCAACTTTATTTTGACTTCAGTGGATATTCTCTGATGGCGATAGGTCTTGGAGAGATGATGGGCTTTAAGTTTCCGAGGAACTTTAATTATCCATATATTGCAAATTCTGCCACAGAATTCTGGAAACGCTGGCACATTACACTTACAAGCTGGTTCAGAGAATACATCTATATCCCGCTTGGAGGAAATCGTAAAGGTGTACTAAGAACATATTTCAATATGTTTGTAGTATGGACGATCACCGGATTCTGGCATGGAGCAGATTGGAACTTTATCTTCTGGGGAATGTATTATTTTGTTATCCTTTCGATAGAAAGACTCTTTTTTAAGAAGATACTTGACAGGTCAAAGGTGCTTTCAAGGATATATACTCTTGTAGTTGTCATGAGTGGATGGGTGCTGTTTGCAGCTGATTCTCTCACGAAGGCATTTGAATACCTTGGAAGGATGTTTACATGGCATCCGGGAAATGATTTTGTTGAATACATCCAGACATACTGGTTTATTTTAATTCCGGCGATGATCTTTGCGACACCGTTATTTACAAAATATTATGTGACACACAAAAATCGTGTACCGGTGATAGCATTTCTTGTGATCGTATTCTGGATGTCGGTTTCGTTCCTGGTGGATTCGGTTTATAATCCGTTCCTCTATTTCAGATTTTAACAGAGGTGCTGCTTTGAAAAAATGTCCGTTTTTTATAATTATAATATTCAGTGTGCTGGCAGTGTCCGTATATGGTCTGCTGCTTAAATATAATGTGGTTCAGGGTGGAGAGAGCCTTGATGAAGAGGACAGCACTATGGTTGAAGCCGCGGCTGCTGTCCATGTGATAAAGAGTGAGGTAAGCACTGCTCTTGGGATCGCAGATGACGAAGACTTTCCGGATGATGATGATATTCCGGTATGGACTCCGCCTACAACAAGCGAAAATAAAACAGAAGATGATGACGATATAGTAGAAGTCACAGAGGCTTCACTGGAGGAGCCACAGGTTGTTGCAAAGGATATTGCAACAGATGAGGAATATAAAAACAATCCGGAAGGCTTTGTGAACAGTGAAACTGATAATGCAAGTGCTATAGATTATGGCACTTTTACTACAGTGGGAAATGAGTACTTTGAAGGCGGAGATACCTGTTTTATAGGTGATTCTAGAATGCAGGGCTTTGGAATGTACTCAGGTATAAAAAATGCTGATCTTTTCGCGGTAAAGGCGTATGCCATCTATACCGTCTTTACAAAGCCTGTTTTTGATTCTCCGACCGGAAAGCTAACACTTCTGCAGGAAATGGAGCAGAATGCCGGAAAATACAAAAAGGTCTATATCATGTTTGGTATCAATGAGATGGGCTGGGCAAATGAGGAAAAGTTCCAGCAGTGTTATTACCAGTTGATAGATATGGTCAAGTATTATCAGCCTGAGGCAGTGATCTATGTCGAAAGTGTTCTTCATGTTACGAAGGAAAAGGCTCAGGAGGCTCCAAAATTCAGTAATGAAAATATAGACAAAAGAAATGCAGGAATCAAGCAGGTCGCTGAGGATGAACATGTTGTCTATCTGGATCTTAATTCAGTTTATAACGATGAAGAAGGATATCTTCCGGCTGAGTGTACATCAGATGGTGTACATATTAAGGCAGATTATATGAAGCCGTGGGTAGATTATCTTAAGACTCATGCGATAGCGGTAAAGTAAATAATGAGTAAAGTTAAAGCCGGGAATGTTGTTCCCGGCTTTAACAGATTTAATTTAATTTAGCTTCCGGAATGACCTTTGAGCAGGCAAAGGCAAGTGATCCCGGTCCTATGTGAACTGCAATGACCAGCGGAAGAGGATCGATGTGCACATGCGCATTTGGAAATACGGAAAGTACATCCTGCTTGAATTCCTCTGCGGCTGCCTCGTTCTGAGTATGAGCGATCTCAAACCAGATATTCGGATCAGAGGGATCATAACCGCCGAGACGTTTTTCTACATCATCTTTAACAGCATTAAGCAATACTTTTTTTGCCTGCTTGATACCGCGGCTCTTTGAGAAAGCATCGAGTTTTTCACCGTGAATCTGAAGTACAGGTTTGAGATTTAATATTTTAGCAAAAGTGGCTGCGGCAGGGGTGATCCTTCCGCCCTTTTTCAGATATTCAAGGGTGTCAAGCATGATATAGATGCTTGAATCAAATTTAGCGTCCTCGAGTATTTTTTTGATCTCGGCTGCGGATCTTCCGTTCTTGGCAAGGGCAAGGGCGTCGTAGACGGACTGGCGCTGTGTTACAGCTATACGCTGATTGTTTACGACCTGAACCTTTCCATCGTAGTCTTCGGCAAGCATTTCGGCAGAGACGCATGAACTTGAAAGACCGCTTGAAAGTGGAATATAAACGATCTCGTCATAGGTTTTTAAGCATTCGTTCCAAAGGTCGAGAACAGTGCCTGCGGCAGGGGTGGATGTATGAATGTCAGCACCCGAGGCCTGTGCTTTGTAAAAGTCTTCAAATGTGATATCCACGTTGTCGTGAAATTCTTTATTATCTATGGTTATCGGCATTGGGATCACAAAAAATCCGTGCTGTTTTCCTTCTTCTATAGTGATACCGCTGCTGGTATCTGTTATAACTGCAATTTTTTTCATATTTATCTTCCTTGATAGCATGTTGATTAAAGTATTGTCGTGTATTTTACAGGCAATATCTGACCTGCCGATATATAGGAGATACCGGCTCGGGTATTTTAACATATTTTAGATGTACGGTAAAGAATGCAAAAATAAATGTTTACACAATTTAAAAAAATAATTTAAATTGTGTTGACAAAAATAGCAAAGTGATGTATGATTATCTCAACAAAAGAAGAGGAGATAAAAAGAAAAAGGAAAAAGAAGTAAGCAACAAGTAACAAAATTGGAGACCGGAGGTTCTCAATAATGAAGAAAAGAGTAACAATTCGGATTACATGAGGATTGGAGGTACGGACCACCGGAAAATTAAATCTACAAGCCTACATCTTTTATAAAACCGGTAATAAAAGACGAGCTTATCAAAAAACTTAATAACCGTATCAATTTAGTAGAAAAAGCAGAGATATCAAGGACGGGGCCGTATATATTCATAGGATAAGGTCATTATAAATGACAAAGTGCCCGACAGAAAAAAGTCAGATATCTAAAGCAGAAAGATGAAGGTACAGTCCAATGGGATGTTTAGATGACTCAGTGAACTAAGAGGAAATGTCGAAGGTGATTAATTCGATGTTTCCTCTTTTTTATTGCGTTTTTTTTCTGAAATTCCGAAGAAAGAAAAATTGTAAAAAAAAAATTTTCGTGCATTATCCCGTATTTTTGTTATAATCGACTTTAATCATGGTTGTGATATAAAATAAGAAATAACGAGGATTATTATATGAATAAGCAGTTTGATGCACGAAATCTGACGATGGTGATGGATCTTTATGAAATGACCATGGCAAATGGTTATTTTCAGCATGAGGATCAGTCCACAAAGGTCGTTTTCGATGTGTTCTATCGCAAAAATCCTGATGGGGCAGGCTTTGCCATTTATGCAGGATTAAATGAAATAGTAGATTATATTTCAGCCCTCCATTTTTCTAAGGAAGACATTGAATATTTCAGAAGCCTTAATCTATTCAGTGCTGAATTTTTGAAGTATCTTGAGAATTTCAGCTTTCATGGAAATGTATATTCATTCCCTGAAGGAACAATTATGTATCCGGGTGAGCCGATAATCACTATCGAGGCGCCTATTGTCGAGGCACAGATAGTTGAGACAGCGATCCTGCTCCTTTTTAACCATGAGTCACTTATCGCAAGTAAGACACAGAGGATAGTCAAATCTGCGCAGGGAAGAGCGGTTTCTGACTTTGGCGCAAGAAGAGCACATAACGCGGATGCTGCCGTGTACGGTGCCAAAGCGGCTGTTATTGGCGGTGCAGTCGGAACAGCGACAGTTCTTGCAGGACAGCTTTTTGACATTCCTGTAAGCGGCACAATGGCCCATAGCTGGGTTGAATATTATAATGATGAGTACACAGCTTTTGCACAGTACGCAAAAACTTATCCGGACGCTACAGTACTTCTTGTTGATACATACGATGTACTTAAGTCGGGGGTTCCGAATGCTATCCGTGTGGCAAAGGAGATCCTTGAGCCTATGGGTAAGCGTCTTAAAGGAATCAGACTTGATTCCGGAGACCTTGCATATCTTTCGAAGAAGGCAAGAAAGATGCTTGATGATGCAGGACTTAATGACTGTATTATCGTCGCTTCCAACAGCCTTGATGAATATACGATCTCATCTCTTATCACTCAGGGAGCAGCAATTGATTCCTTCGGCGTTGGTGAACGTTTGATAACATCATCCTCAAATCCTGTAATGGGCGGTGTTTATAAGCTTTCAGCAGTTGAGGAAAATGGAAAGTATGCTCCGAGGATCAAAATTTCTGAAAATGTAGAAAAAATTACGAATCCTGGCTTTAAGAGAGTTTATAGAATTTATAACCGTGATGGAATAGCTATTGCTGACCTTATCACAAAGGCTGATGAGGAGGTCGATCTTTCAAAGCCATATAGATATATAGATCCTATCAAGCCTTGGAAACAGCTTGAATTTAAGGATTGTACAGCAATCGAGCTTCAGAGACCTGTGATCAGAAACGGTAAGCTTGCATGCGAGCTTCCTTCAGCAAAGGAGATTGCAGGATATGTAAAGAAACAGCTCGATAATGAGATCTGGCCTGAGGAGCAGAGGTTTGAAAACCCGCATCAGCATTATGTTGATATGTCTCCTGCCATGTATGAGCTTAAGATGACAATGCTCGATCATATTCAGAGAAAGTTTGAAAAAGATTGAGAATACTTTTAACTCCGGGGCTCTTTAGAGAGCTCCGGAATAAAAGATTTTGAAAAAATCTAAAAAAATTGTTGACAAATAAATACAAAAGTAGTAAATTATTACTTGCGTCTGACAGACAAAAAGTTAAACGCAAAACTTAATGCGATAGTAGCTTAGCTGGTAAAGCGCCACCTTGCCAAGGTGGAGACCGCGGGTTCGAATCCCGTCTATCGCTCTCAATAATCAAATATTGAACCTATCAAATGCGATAGTAGCTTAGCTGGTAAAGCGCCACCTTGCCAAGGTGGAGACCGCGGGTTCGAATCCCGTCTATCGCTCTCAATAATTAAATATTGAATCTATTAAATGCGATAGTAGCTTAGCTGGTAAAGCGCCACCTTGCCAAGGTGGAGACCGCGGGTTCGAATCCCGTCTATCGCTCTTTTTTATACCCTGATGCTTTTGCATCAGGGCTTTTTTATGCCTTAAAACGATGGACATAATCGTTAGCTGTTGTATTTTATGGGAATTAGAATTGGTTTAATACTATTGGAATAATCGAAACAGCAATACACAGAAAGATAACAAATGCTACATAGTATTGTTATAAAATTAACGAGATTTGTCCGGGGGAAAGGACATAAAAAAGGAGAGATTTGATGAAAGAGAAAATTAGCAGAAAGACGTTTATTAAGGGACTTGCGGCTGGTGCAGCTTCATTTGCTGTTTTAGGAGCTTTTGAGGCTGCTGAGTCTATGACAGGAAAGAGCAGTGCCGGAACTTCATCGGCTACAGATGCAGCACTTGATCTGGCTAACAGTGCAGCAAAGTCATCAGGGATGACATTTACACCGGGAACCTATACCGCGACGGCTACGGGTATGGGCGAGATTACTATGACAGCAACATTCGATGAGAGTTCGATCACTGATATCCAGCTTGATCTTTCAAATGAAACACCGGATATCGGTCAGGCTGCGAAGGATACGCTGATAGAGCAGTGTCTTGCGGCCCAGAGCAGTGAGATAGATGGAGTTTCAGGAGCTACAGTTACAACAAATGCTGTAAAGAAATGTCTTGATGACTGTATTGCTCAGGCTGGAGGAACTGTGGCAGGTACAGCCTCATCGTCGGCTATTTCTGAAGATGAGTTGACTTATGCTGATTTTGATGATGAGACCAGAGGTCAGGCTATGAAGGAAGCTGCTGCGGAAGGACGTGTTTTTGGCTACAGCGGACATGGTAACTGGCTTGGTAAAGCTCCTGAATATGCTGACTCTGAGATCGACGAAGAGATAGATACAGATGTTGTGGTAGTAGGTCTTGGACATGCAGGAGCACAGGCGGTGCTGGGAGCAGCTGAGAAAGGCTGCTCGGTGATCGGTATAGAGGCACAGACAAAGGATATGTTTGCCTGGTATGGAGAGGATATAGGTGCGTGGAATTCTGAGTTTGCAAAGGCACAGGGCATCCCTGAGTGGAATCTGGGTGAAGTCGTTGATGAATTTGTAACTCGCGGCGGCGGTCGTGTTGATCCGGGAATCGTAGACCTTTATGTTAAAAACAGTGGTGCGACTCTCGACCATATGCTTGAGGTATGTAAGGAAATGGGTGTTGATTCCAGAGTATATACCTATGACAATACAGAGGACGGCTGGACGATAATCCATATGAACGCTGACTATGAAAAGATCGCAGCCGGGGAAGATATCTATGACTGCCTCGATAAGACAAATTATCCGCGTAAACCCGGGACAAAGACATGGCCTGCTACAGTACAGTTTATGGGACCGTATACATCTGATACGATCGATGGCGTTTCTGTAAATTCTGTACTTAAGTATGTCGAGCAGGCTCAGCTTGATAAAGCGGTTCAGGACTATGGTGCTGAGGTTTATTTCGGAACTGCGGCTCAGGTACTATTGCAGAATGAAGATGGTGATGTTATTGGAGTTATCGCCAAGGACAGCGACGGAAAAATCATTAAGTATAATACTTCAAAGGGTGTCGTTATGTGCGGCGGAGATTATGCGGCAAATTCTGACATGTGCTGGGCTCTTTTAAACGAATACATGGAACGATATGAACGTGAAGGCGGAGTAAAGAGCGACTTTTTCTCGGGAATGGGCGGACGAGATGGCTCAAGTGTCAAGATGATGTGCTGGGCCGGCGGACAGATCGACCCTGCTCCGAGAGGAACAATGATCATTGGAGGAGGTGTCAATAACACTCCTTGGGGATCTAACTGCATGCTCTGGCTCAACTGTGAGGGAAAACGTTTCTGCAATGAAGGAAATATCACAGGCGCCAATACTGCAGCAGCACGCCAGAAAAGCGGAGATGCCTATCTTGTTACAGATAAGAACTTTATGAAGTCTGTATGCGCATCAGGTATCGAGCATTCCGGCCCGAATGCAGGACGTCCGCAGTATTATCAGGATCTTATGGATGATATGGAAAATATACAGCCGGGAAGTGAACCGACACAGATCAGAGGCTGTGCTATTGCTGAAAGAATGGGTGCTGAGGTTTATAAATGTGATACTCTTGAAGAACTTGCTGATGCTATGGGAGTTTCAGCAGATGCAAAACAGACTTTCCTTGACAGCATAGAGCATTATAATGAGCTTTGTGACAATGGAGCAGATACTGACTTCGGTAAGGCCGCAACCTGTATGATACCGGTTCGCGAGGCACCATTCTATGGATGTAAGCAGACTATTGGCAGAACAGCTACAAAGCCTAGTATGGTGACTATGAGCGGCATTATGACAGATCTTAGCCTTAATGTTTTGGACCTTGAAGGAAATAAGATCAATGGCCTTTATGCGGCAGGCAACAGCCTTGGAGGACGTTACGGTACAGGCTACAGTACACCTTGCGCAGGAAACTCTATCGGTATGGCAGTAACTCATGGACGTCTTGCTGGACAGTTCTGTGCAGATCAGGCTTAAAGTAAGGATTTAGAAATATGAATACGAAAGCTGTCCTTAATGACATTTTTAATACTATCAGAAAGGATTATGCCGGATTTCCGGAAAAGGAGAGACTTGATGATCCAAGCCCTCTGGTGACTATGACAGGCCAGGCCTATCACGATCATAAGTGGAAGCCTTTGTTGCTGCTTCGCGGGGTAAATCAGTATCTTGCGGATATGGAAGACAGAAATCTGAAATTCACAATGAAAGGTGAAGGGCTTGAACCCTTCACCCGTGGATTTTCTGTCAGAAGAACTTCTGCGGGAGAGATGTTTGTGGATGAGGTGTCATCTGAAGCGAGGCTCAAAGGCGGAGAAGCTGTACTGGCCATAAACGGCGAAGTGCCGGAATGGCTAGTGAAGAACATCCCGAATAATTTCTTGTCATCGAAGATACCGGAAAGGGAGCAATGGAACGGATATCTTAAAATGGCGTCGCGTATAACAGTGAGGGACATTGATACCGGAGCTGAGAAAACATTGGAGTTGAAAAAGTATCCTGTTGAAAAGCCACATGAACCGGTATGTGAAACCTGTGGTGAAAATGTTATCATAAGGCTTTATTACTTTGGAAGCAGAGAAGAAACAGAGGCTTTTATTAGTGAAAACAGGGGAAAAATTGAAAATGCCGGTAAACTTATCATTGATCTCAGGAAGAATTCAGGCGGAGCTGAAGAGGGATTCCTGCCGCTGCTTCCATATATCATTGAGAAGGACTGTGCTTTGGGTGATGTGTTTGGAAGCAGAGATATTTATACGAATTATACTGAGATGAACTGTAAAAGAATGCTGTACAATCTCTATAATTACAGGGAAACAGCAGCTTGCGGAGAAAGTCCGGAGGCTGTTGGGGAAGTCCTTGAAGACGAAATAAAAAGGTTCAGAGAAAATTCCGGTAAGGGCTGGATATGCGAAAAGGAAGAACTTTTTGAAGAAAAAGATTTTGAACTTATAAAGAAAGGCCCGGATGACATCGAAATCTGGATAGACACATGGACAGAAAATGAAGCTGAAGAATTTGTATTGGCTGCCGGAAAAGCCGGAAGAGCTGTTATAAAAGGCAGAAATACCATGGGAAATATTGACTATTCAACGCCGGTTGTCGTTAGATATGAGAACTGCGCCTTTACTTATCCTATAAGCAAGACAAAGGCTGCCTTTGAAGGTCATGGAGTCAGTGGAAAGGGAATTGCTCCTGATGTACTGATTCCATGGTCACCCAATTCTGAAATCTGAAAAATATGAGAATATAAATATTGAACCCGCTGCGGTATGGCAGCGGGTTCTTGTTTATTTCTGAGCGTTAATAGCTTCAACTGCCTGACGTGCAATTGACATTTCTTCGTCTGTAGGGATCACATATACCTTGATAGAAGAATCCGGAGCAGAAATGAGAGCTGTTCCGTCAGCTTCTTTATTAGCCTTTTCGTCGAGCTTTACGCCAAGGAACTGAAGGTGGTCGCAGACAAGCTTACGTACAAGGAAGCTGTGTTCACCGACTCCGGCTGTAAAGGTTATAGCGTCAGCACCGTTCATAACAGTTGCATATGCGCCAACATATTTAACGATCGAGTAGGCGTAGGTTGAAAGTGCGCGGATGGCATTTTCATTGCCTTTGTTGTACTCGGCAGTAAGGTCGCGGACATCTGCTGAGAGGTAATCAGAAAGACCATAAATACCTGATTTGTTGTTGAGGATATTCATAACCTCTTTGAGGGATTTATTCTCTCTCTCTGAAATCACATTGATGATCTCAGGGTCGATGGAGCCTGAACGTGTACCCATTATTATTCCCTCGAGCGGAGTGAAGCCCATGGATGTATCGACTGATCTACCACCCTTTACTGCTGTGATAGAAGCGCCGTTTCCAAGGTGGCAGGTGATGATCTTGGTGTCGGCAACATCCTTTCCGAGAAGCTTTGCAGTCTCGTTTGCGATATACTCGTGGCTCATGCCGTGGAATCCGTAGCGACGGATACGATCCTTGCGATAATATTCATAAGGGATTCCATAGAGATATGCCTTTTCAGGGATCGTGTGATGGAAGGAAGTATCAAAAGCTCCGACCATTGTTGTATTTGGCATATATTTCATACATGCACGGATTCCCATGAGGTTTACGGGATTGTGGATCGGAGCAAGCGGAGCACATTCCTCGATAGCTGCAATTGCCTCAGGTGTGAGGATGGCAGCGTGGCTGAATTTGTCACCGCCGTGTACGATACGATGACCTACAGCGTCGATTTCATCAAGGCTCTTGATGACGCCTGTATCAGCATTTGTAAGTGTATCTATAAGGATATGTACTGCTGCATCGTGATCAGGAAGGTCGACATCTCGCTCCTGCTTTTCCCCATCAGTAGGGCTGTATACGAAATGACCTCCGTTACTGCCGATGCGTTCGAAAAGACCTTTCGCAATGACGGTTTCGGTGTCGGTTACTATAAGACGGAACTTTAATGAAGAGCTTCCGCAATTAACAACTAAAACTTTCATGATAAACCTCTTACTTTCCACAGAAATTGATTTGCATCAAGATTGTATCTTTTGTAGTTCCTGTCTATTTTACATAAAAACCATGTGTTTGAAAAGTCTTTTTTTTAACAAAGTCTGAAAAGCGCCTAAATTAAAGGGCTGATGGTGAATTTTTACTAAAGCCTTCACCCAGTACTTCATGGGCTTCGCAGACTATTATAAAGGCGTCTTTGTCAGTGTCATGAACGAGCTGCTTAATAGCTGCGATATCTCTTGAACGGAAAACGCAGAGAAGAACTTTTTCCGGATTTCCGGTATAGCCTCCCTGGCCTTTTAGAACTGTTGTGCCGTGATCGAGCTCAAGAAGTCCTTTATTTATCTCTTGGGCATGATCGCTTATGATATATGCCATCTTGGCTGAATTAGAACCATATATGACAGTGTCCATTGCGACAGAGGTTATATAAAGGGCGATTATTCCATAGAGGGCATTGGTAAGGCTGTGGAATGAAAGTGTGTAGGCAGTTATGACTATAAGGTCTAAAACCAGCATCAGGCGTCCGATAGAAAGATGCCTGAATTTGAATTTAAGAAGTCTTGCTGCAAGCTCTGAACCACCGGTAGTTGCTCCTGCCAGCATCATTATACCGCTTGCGGAGCCGACCATCACACCTCCGAATATGGTGCAGAGCAGCGGGTCTGAGGCGGGAAAGGTATAGAGCATGTTTATTATATCTATCATGAAGTATGAAATTGCCATACAGTAAAGTGTTGAGGTCAGCAAATGACGTCCAAGGAGTCTGACGCCTATGATGAATAGCGGAATGTTAAGGATTATTGACATAAATCCGATAGGTATTACGGGAAAATAATGATTGATTATCTGCGAAATACCTGTGAATCCGCCGACGGAGAGATTGTTGGGCTCATACCAGCAGCAGAAAGCGAATGAATAAAGGGCCGATCCGAGAGTTATGATCACGTATTCCCGGAGAATTCTAAGCATAGCATTTTTGTTATTCATCTGATCAATTGTTTATCACGGTAAAGTGAAAAACTCCTCCTATATAGCAAAATAGCTGCCTTCTGATGCGAAGACAGCGCTTAAAAATAATATATCGTAAAAGAATGCCGATAACAAGAAAAATGTCTTAAAGATAGAACTTTTTTAACAACTGCTTTATGCTAAAATGATTGTAAGCAAGCCGTTTTGCGGCATAAATGCGCACGTGATGATAAAGTTTTTCAGGGGGAACGTGAGTATGAAGCACATTAAAATTGCGATCAAATTTATGATAGAGGCTTTTGTGGCGGCTGTGTTCATATACCTTGGAATGCGGCTTGGGGCTTCTGCTATGAATGACAGTCAAAAAAATATATATTGTGCGGTATTGTGCCTGATCATATGTGCTGTTTCTTTTGTATTCGCTCTAAGTATTTCAAAATCCATGTCCAGGTGTATCGACTATATTGAGAGAATGTCCACGGGAAATTTTACAGAGGATATTCCAAAGGAGCTGAGTGAGCGGGGAGATGATTTTGGAAAGCTGGCTGAGGCTTTGCGTGAGATGAAGCTCAGTATTGGTGTGCTCATTGGAAATGTGAAGAATGAAGCGGAAAAGATCGAAGAGATAGTTGAAAATATCAATACTAATATCTCTAATCTGAATACCAGCATAGAAGAGGTTTCGACATCAGCCATAGATCTGGCATCAGGAATGGATGAAACAGCGGCAGGAACTGCTCAGATAAGTGATGTGTCCGAAGATATACGGAATTCGACGGATAACATGACAAAGAAGGCTGAAGAAGGTGCGGCTGAGGTTCGTGAGATCTATGCAAGAACTTCAGAGGTTAACATGCAGACATTAGAAGAGAGGAAGAATGTTGAGAAGATAATTGCTGAAATAAGCTGCAGCCTTTCTAAAGCGCTTGAAGAAGCAAAGGTGGTCGAGCAGGTCAGCCTGCTTTCTGACTCGATCCTTGCAATAGCAAATGAGACAAATCTGCTGGCGTTGAATGCAGCGATAGAAGCTGCGGCAGCGGGTACTGCGGGGAAAGGTTTTGCGGTAGTTGCAGACGAGATACGAGGCCTTGCAGAGCAGTCTAAGGATACGGTTGTAAAGATACAGCAGGTCATCAAGGATGTTACAGGATCGGTCGACAATCTTTCGAAGGATGCTTCAAGCCTTCTTAAATTTGTGAGTACGGATGTAAGGGACATGCTTGATAAATTTGGCCAGGCAACAGAGCAGTACGGAGAAGATGTACGTTTTATAGATGAGCTTGTTACGAGCTTTTCAGAGACGGCTTTAAATCTCGATGAGAATATTTCAGGTGTCATGCAGTCGATAGGCGAGATAAACAATGCATCACAAAGATGTGCTGACAACACTAATCAGATAGCGGAAAGTACAAATGATATACGACAGCAGTCTGTAAGTGTTGTGGAGGATGCGGCAAAGACCAGAGATGCTGTTGAGAATCTCGATTATGAAGTGGCAAAAATAGCAGTTCTTTGAATGAATAAGTAATGATTATGTGTTATAATTTTGACGTCAGTGCATTGGTGCTGACGTCTTTTTGCGATATGAAGATCGAGGCGGTATTTCAGCAGAAAGAGTTGTTTTAGTATTAAGCAGAATGAGGGAAAATATGAATAAAAATGAAATTTCTGAGATAAAGAAGCAGTTTACACCTGACCGATGTACTATTGAACATATATGTACTTGTTACGTCGGAAGCGAAAAAGAGAAAAAGTTTGTATCAAAGGATTCTTTTCTTTCTCTTCCGGAAGAAGAAATGCACAAATATCTGGCATTTTTCAAGAAAGTTCTGACAGGAACGATAGGTAAAAATGTATTGAATCTTGAATTTCCTATGGAAGAAGAGATGACAGGCGGAAAGCAGGAGTTTCTTCTGAAACTCAGAGACAGTGAGCTTTCAGACGAGGATCTTCTGGATAAATTTTATGATAAGATTATAGATTACTATGAGAACTCTGAAAAATACTGTATTTTACTTATCTATGCCTCTTATGATGTTCCGGGAAAGGCAAGTGATGAACTGGATATGGATGATGCATCGGATTTCGTATATAATTATCTTCTTTGCTGCATCTGCCCTGTCGAGCTTTCAAAGGGAGCACTCGGTTATGATACAGACAAAAACCGTATAGGAGAGCTTGCGAGAGAGTGGGTGGTTCAGGACCCTGATAAGGGCTTCCTTTTCCCTGGATTTACTGACCGTCAGTCAGATATCCATGAAATGCTCTACTATACAAAAAAAGCCGAAGAGCTTCAGCCGGAATTTATCGATGGTGTATTCGGAAGCGTACCGCCGCTTTCAGCCGGAGGTCAGAAAGATTCGTTCCAGACCATAATCGCAGAAACGATGGGTGAGACAGGAGACCTGGAGATGATGAAAAATATTCAGGAAAACATCGCCGAGATCGTTACTGAGAATAAAGAAAATCCGGAACCGCTCTCTGTCGGGGCTCAGGAGGTAAGGACAATACTTCAGAGAAGTGGTGTTCCTGAGGAAAATTTTGAAGATTTCGATGTGAAATTTGAAGAAAATGCCGGTGATGACGCATCGTTTATGATGAGTAATATTCAGGAAAAGAAATTTACTGTAAAGACACCGGAGATAGAGATACACGTAAAGCCGGATTATCTTGACAGGATCGAAGCCAGAGTGGTAGACGGAAGAGACTGTATCGTTATCTCGGTTGATGATCATGTTCAGGTCAACGGTGTTGATGTAAGAACTATCGCAAGGAAAGGCGAAATCTGATATACTGTGAAACTGAACAAGTTTTGGAGCCAAAATTACGGAGGAAATAATTTGAGAATTGGAACAGGCTATGATGTACATAAGCTTGTTGAAAATCGCAAGCTTATAATCGGAGGAGTTGAGATTCCTCATACCCTGGGGCTTTTGGGCCATTCAGATGCGGACGTACTGCTTCATGCGATAATGGACGCACTTCTTGGCGCGGCAGCTATGGGTGATATAGGTAAGCATTTTCCGGATACTGACCCTGAGTATGAGGGGGCAGATTCACTTAAGCTTCTTGAAGAAGTAGGAAAAATGCTTGAAGAAAAAATGTATTTTATTGAAAATATCGATGCTACTGTTATTGCGCAGAAGCCTAAGCTCAGACCTTATATCGATCAGATGATAAAAAATGTGGCAGACACATTAAAGATCGATGTCGGGCAGGTTAACATCAAAGCAACAACAGAAGAGCATCTTGGCTTTACAGGAAGAGAAGAGGGCATTTCAGCTCAGGCTGTATGCATACTTGCAAGCCCTTCGGAATATTCTTATGATGTTTTGACTCCTCGATGTTCAGGCTGTAGTGATTGTTCAAAGAATAATTGACGACAGACTGAATGTTAGGAGGAATGTAACATGAAAAAGAGGAAAAATCTTATAGATGCTGTAAAAGATTATATTGTTGAAGAGACTCAGGTCATTAAAGAGCGGGATCCTGCTATTCATTGTGACTGTGAGGTTTTCCTCTATGCAAGTTTTTGGGCGGTGCTCTGGTACAGAATCGCCCACAGGTTTTACCTGAGAAGGCATTATTTCATCGCCAGACTGATCTCTCAGTATGCGAGGAAGTCAACAGGTATCGAGATACATCCCGGTGCACGTATCGGGAAGGGCTTTTTCATAGATCATGGCGCAGGTGTTATCATCGGTGAGACAACGATCATAGGAAATAATGTCACGCTTTTCCAGGGAGTTACCCTCGGAGGAACAGGTAAAGAGGTTGGAAAGAGACATCCGACCATTGAAGATAATGTAATGATCTCTACAGGTGCAAAGGTTCTTGGAAGCTTTACCGTCGGTGAAAATTCCAAGATCGGTGCAGGCTCTGTAGTACTTAATGAGGTTCCGCCAAACTGTACGGTTGTAGGTGTTCCCGGTAAAATTGTTAAAAGGAAGGATGCGAAGATCCCAAGAGAGGACATGGATCAGATCCATCTTCCGGATCCGGTATCGGATGATATAAACGGACTTAAGCATGCAAATGCAGTTATAACAAATCATCTTCTCGAGCTTGAAGATGAAATAAGAATCATGAAAAATAACAAAGGAAAAGAAAACAAATGAGAATCTTTAATACTGAGACAAGAACAAAAGAGGAATTTGTACCAATTACTCCGGGAAAGATCAGCATGTATGTGTGCGGACCTACAGTTTATAACCTTATTCATATCGGAAATGCACGTCCGATGATCGTATTTGATACGTTTCGTCGATACATGACACATAAGGGATATGAAGTAAACTATGTATCAAATTTCACAGATGTTGACGATAAGATCATCAAGAAAGCCAATGAAGAAGGAGTTTCTGCTGACGTGATCTCTGAAAGATATATCGAGGAGTGCAAGAAGGATATGGCAGCAATGAATGTCATGCCTGCCACTTATCATCCTCAGGCTACTCAGGAGATCGACGGAATGATCGACATGATCCAGTCGCTCATTGATAAGGGCTTTGCCTATGCGACAGGTGATGGAACTGTTTATTACCGCACTCGTAAATTCAAGGATTATGGAAAGCTTTCGCATAAGAACCTCGATGATCTTGAATCAGGACATCGTTCAGAGGGACATGCCCTTAAGGTAACAGGAAACAATGAAAAGGAAGACGATCTTGACTTTGTTCTCTGGAAGCCTAAGAAGGAAGGCGAGCCTGCATGGAAGTCACCATGGTGCGAAGGAAGACCGGGATGGCATATTGAATGTTCGGTAATGTCAAAGAAATATCTTGGAGATACTATCGATATCCATGCCGGAGGTGAAGATCTTATCTTCCCTCATCATGAGAATGAGATAGCTCAGTCAGAGGCCTGCAACGGTAAGGAATTTGCTCATTACTGGATGCATAATGGCTTTTTGAACATCGATAATGTAAAGATGAGTAAGTCTCTTGGAAACTTCTTTACAGTAAGGGATATTGCGGCAAAATATGACCTCAATGTGCTTCGTTTCTTTATGCTCACAGGTCAGTACAGAAGCCCGCTTAACTTCTCGGCAGACCTTATGGAAGCAGCAAAGACAAGCCTTGGACGTATAATAACAGCAGCCGATCAGATCAATTTCCTTTTGAAGAATGCACCGGCAGAGAAAATTTTAGATTCTGAAAAGGAAAATGCAGAAAAGATCGCTTCATTTACAGAAAAGTTTGATGCGGTAATGGATGATGACCTTAATACTGCAGATGCCATTTCAGTAATATTCGAGCTTGTTAAATTCATCAATACAACAGCTGATGAAAAGAGTTCAAAGGAATACCTTGAAGCACTTAAGAAGGAACTTCTTGAACTTACGGATATTCTTGGACTTAAGGTAGAAACAAAAGAAGAGCTTCTTGATGCTGATATCGAGGCATTGATCGAGGAGCGTCAGGCAGCAAGAAAGAATAAGGACTTTAAGCGTGCAGATGAGATCCGCGATGAGCTTTTGAATAAAGGAATTATTCTTGAGGATACAAGACAGGGTGTAAAATGGAAGAGAGCAGACTGAGAACTTATTCACCGCAGACACTTGCATTTCTAGGTGATGCAGTCTACAGCATGCACATCCGTGACTATGTTGTAAGAACCGCAAATTGTGCAGCGCACAAGCTGCATTCAAAAACTATCCGCTATGTAAGCGCTAAAGCTCAGGCACAGGCTATAGATGTTCTGAAAGAGCAGCTTACTGAGGAGGAGGCAGAGGTTTACCGCAGAGGACTTAATACCAAAACGGCAAATTCTGCCAAGAACGCCTCCCTGGAGGATTATCATAAGGCAACCGGGCTTGAGGCTTTGGTTGGCTGGCTTCATCTTAAAGGTGATGATGAGCGAATTGTAGAATTAGTAGAGAAAGCGATCGAAATTAATGGGAAGATTTGAAGAGTTTACAATTGAAGGCAGAAATGAAGTTATTGAGGCATTCCGTTCAGGAAGACCAATTGATAAGCTTTTTATGCTTGACGGAAGTACAGATGGCCCAATGCAGACCATCCGCCGCGAAGCAAAGAAACATGGGGTGAGAATTGATTTTGTCGACAGAACACGACTTGATCAGATCTCAACAACAGGAAAGCATCAGGGTGTTATCGCCTATGCTGCAGCGTATGATTATGCAGAGCTTGAGGATATTTTTAAGAAGGCAGAGGAGAAAGGTGAGCCGCCGTTTATCTTCCTTCTCGACAACATTACTGATCCCCATAATCTAGGCGCTATCATCCGTACTGCGAATCTTGCAGGCGCACACGGAGTCATTATTCCGAAGAACCGCGCTGTAGGTCTTACAGCTACTGTTGCAAAGGCTTCGTCAGGCGCGATAAATTATACACCGGTCGTAAAGGTCACAAACCTTGGAAATACCATTGATGAGCTCAAGAAGCGCGGCCTTTGGTTTGTCTGCGCGGATATGGGCGGAGAAGTGATGTATAAGCAGAATCTTACAGGACCGATCGGACTTGTTATCGGCTCTGAAGGCGATGGTGTAGGAAGACTTGTAAAAGAGAAATGTGATTTTGTTACCTCAATCCCGATGAAGGGTGACATTGATTCGCTGAATGCTTCTGTTGCAGCCGGTGTCCTCGCATTTGAGATTGTGAGACAGCGAATGGCTGCAGAAAGCAAATGAACGAAAAATTTAGAATTTTAAGTGATGAAGAACTTATAAGTAAATTCCGCGGCGGAGATAATTCTGCTGCGGATTTTCTCATGGAAAAGTATAAATATCTGGTAAAGCTTCGTGCAAAGTCGCTTTATCTTTTAGGCGGAGACAGGGATGATCTGATCCAGGAGGGCATGATAGGCCTTTACAGGGCTATATGTGATTTCGATGCTTCAAAGGAGGCTTCTTTTGAGACCTTTGCGTCGTTGGTGGTTTCGAGGCAGATCTATGCCGCAGTCAGAACGGCGTCGAGGAAGAAGCATTTTCCGCTGAATGATGCGATGTCGATAGAGGAAGATGAAAATGCACAGACTTCAGAATTTGTAAACCGTGACTATGATCCTGAAAGCCTTTATATTGACGGTGAAAATCTTGAGAGGATCGAAAAACAGATTCATGAGAGTCTTAGTGATTTTGAGCAATATGTTTTGGAACGCTATCTGAACGGGATGACCTATGGGGAGATAGCAGAGCTTACAGGTCGTGATGAAAAATCCATTTATAATGCTGTAGGCAGAATAAGATCAAAATTGAAAAGATTTATGACATAATCATATTGACAAAAATTAGATAAGCAATTATAATCCTTAATTGTGTTCACGTTCGTGAACGCGTGCTGGAATGGCTCAGGTGGTAGAGCGCGTCATTGGTAGTGACGAGGTCGGCGGTTCGACTCCGCCTTCCAGCATGAAAAGCCTTGAGGTTTACCTCAGGGCTTTTTTCATTATTGGCACCAATTTGGCTTTTTTGAAGGGCAAAGTGTCTCAGCTATTGCAAATGGGCTATTTTGCCATTAAAATATAGTTATCTATCTATGGAACCAGGAGAAGTATTATGGAAGAATCGAGAAATTTTATTGAACAGGCAATTGACAAAGACCTTGCAGATGGCGTATACGAGACCGTCCATACAAGATTTCCACCTGAACCGAATGGTTATCTTCATATCGGTCACGCAAAGTCAATTATCCTGAATTCTATGACAGCAAAGAAATATGGCGGAAAGTTCAATCTTCGCTTTGATGATACAAATCCGACAAAGGAAAAGTCAGAATTCGTAGACTCTATCAAGGCTGATGTCAAGTGGCTCGGCGCTGACTGGGAAGACAGACTTTTCTTTGCATCAAATTATTTTGATCAGATGTATGAGTATGCTGTAAAGCTTGTAAAGAAGGGCAAGGCATACGTTTCTGACCTTAATGCAGAAGAGATCCGTGAGTACAGAGGAACTCTTAAAGAGCCCGGAAAGGACGACCCTTCAAGAAACAGAAGTATTGAAGAGAACCTTCAGATGTTCGAAGATATGAAGAACGGCAAGTATGCTGATGGCGAAAAGGTACTTCGTGCCAAGATCGATATGGCATCTCCTAATATCAACATGAGAGATCCGATCATCTACAGAGTTGCACACCTTACACATCAGAATACAGGCGATAAGTGGTGCATTTATCCTATGTACGACTTTGCTCATCCTCTTGAGGATGCGATCGAAGGTATCACGCACTCGCTCTGCACACTTGAATTTGAGGATCATCGTCCGCTTTACAACTGGGTAGTAGAGGAATGTGAGATCGCCAACCCTCCGCGCCAGATCGAGTTTGCAAAGCTTTATCTCAATCATGTTGTAACAGGTAAGAGATATATCAAAAAACTTGTTGAAGATGGCGTTGTTGACGGCTGGGATGACCCGAGACTTGTTTCTATCGCAGGTCTTAGAAGAAGGGGCTACACACCGGAGTCTATCCGTAATTTTGTACAGCTTCTTGGTATTTCAAAGGCTCAGTCTACAGCTGAGATGGATATGCTTGAATACTGTATCAGAGAGGATCTTAAGCCTAAGGCAAAGAGACTCATGGCAGTGCTCCATCCGCTTAAGCTTATAATTGATAATTATCCGGAAGGACAGACAGAGATGCTTGATGCAGTCAACAATCCTGAAAATGAGGAGCTTGGCTCAAGACAGATTCCTTTCGGAAGAGAGCTTTATATTGAAAGAGAAGATTTCATGGAAGAGCCTCCGAAGAAGTATTTCAGACTTT
This sequence comes from Lachnospiraceae bacterium, assembly GCA_024692715.1. Classification (GTDB taxonomy): domain Bacteria; phylum Bacillota; class Clostridia; order Lachnospirales; family Lachnospiraceae; genus NK4A144. The sequence goes on along the minus strand of JAILMH010000078.1, from coordinate 21,840 downwards.
TCCCGGGAAATGAAGTAAGACTTATGCATGCGTACTTTGTCAAGTGCGTTGGTTTTGATAAAGATGAGGATGGCAATATCACTGCCGTTCATTGTACTTATGATCCTGAAACAAAGCAGGGTACAGGATTCACAGGACGTAAGGTAAAGGGCACTATCCACTGGGTGAAAGCGGATACTGCTGTAAAAGTGACAGCAAGACTTTATGAAGGACTTGTTGATCCGGAAAAGGATGTTTATGACGAGAACGGAAATGTTAACGTCAACCCGACATCTGTTACAGTTATCGATGACTGTTATGTAGAGCCTGAGCTTGCAGAGGCAAAGGCCTATGACAGTTTCCAGTTTGTAAGAAACGGCTTTTTCTGCGCTGACTGCAAGGATTCTAAGCCGGGAGCTCCGGTATTTAACAGAATAGTTTCACTGAAGAGCTCATTCAAGCTGCCAACAGCATAAATTGTTACTGGTCATTCTCTGACTCGGGGGTTGGAGATGCTATTATTTCACACCATTGTCTTTACCGGTGGTGATGAAATGAGAAGGAGGCATATACTTATGGGGTTATTTTCAAAGTTGGGTTTAGGTAATAACGATAAGCAGGAAGCGGCTGCAGCAAGTCCTGCACCTGCACCTCAGGCACCTGCTCCAGAACCGGCGCCTAAGGAGGCTGTTCCTGAGATCAGAGCTAAAGAGGCGGAATATCTGATCGATCGTTCCTATGACTGTCCTATCTGCGGAGCTAAGTTTAAGAGCAGAGGCTCTAAAGCAAGAGTACGTATGAGCAGGCAGGATGATGATCTGAGACCTGTTTATGATCAGATCGACCCGATGAAATATCAGGTGATTTTGTGCCCGGAATGCGGATATGCTGCGCATGAGAAATATTTCAAGGAAATATATGATGCGCAGAAAAAATCCATCACCCAGGGGATCGGTGCGGGATTTTCTTATACAATGCCTGAGGGCCCGTTTACTTATGAGGACGCTATAGTTCGTTATAAGCAGGCTATAAAGTGCATGGAATTTAAGGAAAAGATCAAGGATTCAGAGGTGGCGTACACATATTTGCGCTATGGCTGGACTTTGAGAGGAAAACTTGAAAGCCTTGATCCTAACGCAGCTGATTACGCTGAAAAGCTTAAGGCTACCAAGAAAGAAGAAAATCTTGCTATAGCACATGCCTATAAGGGCTTTTATGAGGCTCTTCAGAAAGAAGATTTCCCTGTTGCGGGAATGGACCAAATGACTTTGACTTTCCTTGTAGCTGTGCTTTCTGTACGATTCGGAAAGCTTGATGCAGCATCAAGGATGATCGCCCAGATCATTACAAGTCCTGAGGCTAATTCAAGACTTAAAGATAAAGCAAGAGATATGAAAGAAGAAATCCTTGCAAAGAAAAAAGCTGCTGAACAGCAGTGATCCAAAAAGGCTCTGACATTGAGATGATCTTAATGCCAGAGCCTTTTTTGATTGAATAAAAATGTTCGTTATTAAATAGCAGCTGTTGTATCAGATGGTTTTTTATCATCAAATTTAAGAGAGACATAATCTCTTTCAGCAGCAACGTCAGCGTCGTCAGCCTCGTCCTTTAGAAATTCATCAAGGTCGTCATAATCGTCGTCACTGTCTGAATTCTCAAAAAGATCATCGTCCTCACGACTCTTTAGAAAATAGTAAACACCTGCTGCGACTGCACCCGCGAAAATCAAAAAGGTGAACAGTCGGAAAAGCTTTTTGATCATTTTTATCTTCCCCCATTTCCGCGGATCTATCCCGCACTATATATTTGATTATAAATCTTTCGTGAATTCTTGTAAACAGACGTTTTTTTGACCTTTATTCGGAGTTATGATATAACTATATAGCTGATTTTAATGCCTTTTGGAGGAGTTATAATGATAAATTATTCTGAAGATCAAAATCGTCAATATCATATTCAGGTGGCTCCCGGAGAAGTAGGAAAGTACGTAATCCTTCCGGGCGATCCAAAGAGATGTGAGAAGATTGCTAAATATTTCGAAAACCCTAAGCTTGTAGCTGACAGCAGAGAATTTGTGACATATACAGGAACACTTGATGGAGTTAAGGTTTCGGTAACATCTACAGGTATTGGTGGACCGTCTGCATCTATAGCTCTTGAAGAGCTTTCAAGATGCGGAGCCGATACTTTTATCCGCGTTGGTACATGCGGTGGAATGCAGAAGGATGTCAAGAGTGGAGATATAGTTATTTCCACAGGAGCTATCCGTATGGAAGGTACAAGTAAAGAGTACGCACCTATAGAATATCCTGCAGTTCCTGATTTTACAGTTACCAATGCACTTGTGACTGCGGCTGAGAAGCTTGGCTGTGATTATCATGCAGGCGTTGTAGAGTGTAAAGATGCATTTTATGGCCAGCATCATCCTGAAACAATGCCGGTTTCATACGAACTTTTGAATAAGTGGGAAGCATGGCTCAGAATGGGGTGTCTGGCATCAGAGATGGAAAGCGCTGCATTATTTATCGCAGGAAGCTTTTTAAGAGTCAGAGTAGGCTCACTTTTCCTTGTTATGGCGAATCAGGAGAGAGCCAAGGCGGGCCTTGAAAATCCGGTCGTCCATGATACAGATCTTGCGATCCGCACAGGTATAGAGGGTATCAGAGAACTTATAAGAAGGGAGAAATAATTATGACAGATAAAGAGTTAATAAATAAAGCTGCCGAAATGACTAAGAAATCTTATGTTCCATACAGTCATTTTCATGTCGGAGCAGCACTTCTTTGTAGTGATGGAACCGTATATACCGGATGTAATATTGAAAACTCAGCATTTGGAGTGACCATATGTGCAGAGCGTGTTGCAATGTTCAAGGCGGTTTCTGAAGGACATACTGACTTTGAAAAAATTGCGATCATGGGCGGAAGAAACGGTGTGATCGAGGATTACTGTCCGCCTTGCGGCTCATGCCGACAGGTTATGACAGAGTTTGGAGATCTTGAAAAGTTTAAGATCCTTTTAGCTAATGCAGATGGTGAGATCAAAGAGTACAGCCTTAATGAAATTTTACCGCTGAGCTTTGGAAAGGAAAAACTATGAGCAGATTTAAGAGAATTTTTGTAATAGTGCTTGATTCAATGGGAATCGGTAATGCACCTGATGCTGCTGAGTTTGATGATCTTGGAGCAGATACACTTGGACATATTTCAGATCATGTGGGTACATTTCTCATTCCTAATCTTGCGAAGCTTGGACTTGCCAATCTCAAGCCTATGAAGGGGGTTAAGGCTCCTAAGGAAACAATGGGCTATTACTGTAAGATGGTTGAAAAGAGCAGAGGCAAGGATACAATGACAGGTCACTGGGAAATGATGGGCCTTTATACTACCAAGCCTTTTAAGACTTTTACTGAAAACGGATTTCCTAAGGAACTCATCGATGAGCTTGAGAAGCGTACAGGAAAGAAGATTATCGGAAACAAGGCTGCAAGTGGAACTGAGATCCTTGATGAGCTCGCAGAGCAGGAGATCAATGATGGAAAGATGATAGTTTACACATCAGCTGATTCAGTGCTTCAGATCTGTGGTAATGAGGAGACTTTTGGACTTGAGAATCTCTATAAATGCTGTGAGATCGCAAGAGAGATCACTCTTAAGGATGAGTGGAAGGTAGGACGTGTCATTGCCCGTCCTTATGTCGGCAAGAAGAAGGGTGAGTTTGTCCGTACCTCTAACAGACATGACTATGCGCTCAAGCCGTTTGGGCCTACTGCACTTAACGTAATGCAGGAAAACGGATATGACTGTATTTCAGTCGGTAAGATATCTGATATTTTTGATCATTATGGTATCACCGAAGAGAATCATTCGGAAAGTTCGGTTCATGGAATGCAGCAGACAATAGATATTGCAAAGCGTGATGACTGGAAGGGAATCTGTTTTACAAATCTTGTTGATTTCGATGCTCTCTGGGGACACAGAAGAAATCCTGAAGGTTATGCGCAGGAAATAGTCCGCTTTGATGTAAAGCTCGGAGAGCTTCTGCCTGAGCTTAAGGATGACGATCTTCTCATGATCACAGCAGATCATGGAAATGATCCTACTTTCAAAGGATCTGATCATACAAGGGAGAAGGTGCCGCTTCTTCTTTATTCACCTTCATTCAAGGGAACAGGCGAGCTTCCGGATACAGACACATTTGGAGCTATCGGATATACAGCAGCAGATAACTTTGGATTAAAAATGCCGGAGGGAACGATCGGAAGTTCTCTTCTTGAGGATCTTAAGTAATGGATAAAAAGCGAATAGCCATCATTGTTTCAGTGGTGCTTGGAGTTGCGGTACTGGCGACGGCTGCCTTCTTTGGAGTAAGGCATCTTGTCGGTGCAGATGCGCCTAAGATCGTACTTACTGAAGGTTTTAGTGAAAATGAGATATTTCGTATAAATACTCTTGGATGTAATCTTGGCGAAGCGAAAGTGTACATGAGGACATCGGAAGATAAGTACAGCCGGATCTTTGGAAATGAAATATGGAGTAAGGATATTGGCGGGACTACGCTGGAAAATGAGCTGAAAAGTACTACACTTGCGCGCCTTGCACAGATCAAAGCAATGAATCTGCTTGCGATTTCAAGAGGTGTAACGCTTACACAGGAAGAAGAGGAAATGGCAGATAAGGCGGCTGATAAGTATTACAGCAGCCTTTCTGACGAGTGTAAGAGTTCACTTGGCGTAAGTGAAGAACTCATCTGTAAGATGTATAAAGAGTATGCTGTAGCCAACAAAGTATATCTTGATGTTACAAGGGATATCAATCCTGAGATAAGCGATGATGAGGCAAGAACTATAAGCGTTAAGCAGATTCTTCTGAAAACATATTCGCTTGACAGCAACGGTGAAAAGCATGAATTCAGTGATACTGATAAACAGAGTGTATATCAGCGTGCGCAGCAGATCCTGGAAAAAGTCAAGAATGGAGAGGATTTTGACTCTCTTGTAGAGCAGTATAACGAAGATACTCAGAGCCTTTATACTTTTGGTAAAGGAACGATGCCGGAAGCCTTTGAAGAGGCAGCATTTAACCTTGATACGGATGAAGTAAGTGATATTGTTGAGACAGAGTACGGCTACCATATCATTAAATGTGTAAGTACATTTGACAGAGAAGAAACTGACAACAATAAAACGCGTATCCTTAAGCAGAGAAAGAAGGAAGCATTCAATCAGGTATATGATGAGTTTGTGCAGACACTTCATTCTAATCTCAATAACGAGCTTTGGGATAAGGTTGAATTTAATTCCGGTGATGAAGATGCCGATGCAGAGGGCTTCTTCGATGTTTATAATGAGATATTTAAGGTAGAGGAAGAGTAAAGAAGGAGAAAATATGGCACTTTTTTCAGTGACCTTTTTCATCTTTTTGTTCCTGACAGTTTTAGTATATTATATTGTGCCTAAAAAAATGCAGCAGGCTGTCCTTCTGGCGGCCAGCTACATTTTTTATTGTTATGGAACAGGATGGAAGGGAATAGCTTTCATACTTATAACAACAGTATCTACATTTGCAGCTGCGCTGAAGCTTGAAAAACTGCAGGATGGATATCAGTCAGAGGTTGAGGCTGCTAAAGCAGCCGGGAACCCTATCCCCTCCTCGGAAAAAACAAAGCTCAAAGCAACTGTGCTTTCAAAGAAACGCCATATTCTGGCTGCTGGTCTTATAATAAATTTTGGAATACTTGCAGTACTTAAATATGGCAGGTTTATTATCGAAAATATTGACCAGGTGATGACAAAGGCAGGTTTTGGCGGCCACCTGGGCGGCAGTTCTCTGATACTTCCGCTTGGCATATCTTTTTATACCTTTATGACTATGGGATATCTTATAGATGTTCATAGAGATAAGTATAAGCCAGATCATAATTTATTCCATTTTGCGCTGTTTACAGCGTATTTTCCGCAGATAATCCAGGGACCTATCGGACGTTATAACGATATGGCAAAGCAGCTGCAGGAAAGTCATAAATGGGATGATATCGGCTTTAGAACAGGCTTCTTAAGACTCCTTTGGGGTTACTTCAAGAAGATAGTTATCGCAGAACGTGCCGGCCTTATGGTCAATGAGGTTTTTGCAAATTTTGACAGTGCGGGTTACAAAGGTTTTGTTATATTTATAGCTGCGCTTCTCTATGGTTTTCAGATCTATGCCGATTTTTCAGGTGGAATGGATATCGTTTTCGGTGCATCTGATATGTTCGGTATTCATCTTACAGAGAACTTCAGGCAGCCATACTATGCTAAAACTGTCACTGAGTTCTGGCAGAGATGGCATATTACTCTGGGTGCCTGGATGAAGGATTATGTATTTTATCCTATATGCCTTTCAAAGAGAGCGGCAAGGATACAGAAGAAGCTTAAGAAGAGATTTGGTAATTATTATGGACGTGTTTTGATACCGACATTTGCTTCCTTTGTCTCTTTTGTGCTTGTTGGAATATGGCATGGCGCTGACTGGAAATATGTATTCTATGGTATTTTCATGGCTGCATTTGTTTCGACAAATACACTTCTTGAGAAATTCTATGGTGATATGAGAAAGAAGCTTCACGTGAATGCCGATACGACCGGTTATAAGGCATTTCAGATAATCAGAACTACTATCATCGTTCTGATAGGACGTTTTCTTTCAAGAGGTTCATCTACCACAGCAGCTCTGGGAATGGTAAAGGCAATGTTTACGTCATTTAACATTAATGTATTTACTGACGGAACTCTTATGAATTTCGGGCTTGAGCCTAAGGACTGGCTGGTCCTGCTCCTTTCAATTGGATTGTTGATGTATGTTGACTATATAAATGAGAACGGAGTCAGGATAAGATATAAGATAGCTGAGATGAGGCTTCCGGTACGCTGGGTCGTATATTATGCAGCTATCATGGCAATATTGATAATAGGAATTTATGGTGTTGGCTATGATGCTTCATCATTCATATATCAGAATTTCTGATTGGGAGAGAATATTTTGAAGAATAAATTGATCCGCATAATTAAAGCTGCGATTTTTGTAATCCTATTAGCGCTGATCATAATTGTCGCAAGCATATATTTAACTCCTTATTGGAGATATTCTAATGACCCGGATGATGCCGGGGAGAGTGCCAGATATGAAAATTTTTACGAGATGCCGGAAAATACTCTTGATTATCTCGTGATCGGACCAAGTAATTCATATCATAGCCTTGAGCCTATGCAGGTCTATGCGTATTCAGGCATTACAGGCTTTGACCTTGGAGGCCCCAGTCAGCCGATGTATTGCAGCTATTACTGGCTTAAGGAAGCTTTGAAGACGCAGAGTCCGAAGGTGGTATTTGTTGATACAGGTGCATTCGTCAGAGAAACTCCGAATAATGAAAGAATCCTTAAGGCAATACTTCCGATGAAGCCTTCGATGCTTAAACTGCAGGCAATAAAGGACTGCTGCGGCTATGACAATGATCTTTTATATACTGCACTGTTTCCACTCTATCAGTTTCATTCAAGGTGGAAAGAGCTGAGTAAGAAAGATATTGAAAGGAAGAATACTGAGCCATATCTTACAAAGGGCGCAACTATCCGTTTTGTGTCACAGAATGGTATAGAGGCTGATGAGATCAATCTAAGAGAGGAAAAGAATGTCACAGTATCCTCAGACGGAACGGTTTCAACAGCGGTTGATGAGATGCCGCTTAACGAAGACAGCGCATATTGGCTTGGAAAGATGAAGGAGCTTTGCGAGGAGAATGGAATCGAGATCGTTCCGATAAAATTCCCGACAAAGAACTGGAATCAGCGTTGGAGCGATAAGGTTCAGAAGTATCTTGATGAAATAGGGCTTGAGCTTGTGGATCTTACAGGAGAGGAAAATCCTGCCGGTATAAACTGGGATAAGGACAGCTTCGATAATGGTAAGCATCTAAACTATTACGGAATGGTAAAGACATCTAAGTACTTTGCCGGATATCTCAGTAAAAACTGGGATTTTGAATCCCATAAGGGACAGTCAGGCTATGAACTCTGGGATAATGATCTTGAAGAATACAGAACCTGGGAAACAGATGAGATAACAGAACTCTTTGAAAAGAACAGAGAAAAGTATGACTACTTTAATGGGTTGGCTGCAGATAAAGAGAATTATCTTGTTCTGATGTGTGTTAAGACGGATGTTTCAAAGTACTGGCCTGTAAATCTTGACGGAGTCATGGAAGAATTCGGAGTAAAAACAGATCTTTCAGAGATCTACCAGCAGTCATATATTGCTGTCTCTGATGGCGGAAAGCTTTTAATGGAGGTTTCTGATCCGGATATAATCAACTATGACTTTGAATGGAAAGATGACAGGAACACTTCACATTCGATCCATATTAAAAGCGGCGGAGTCGGCGGTGAAGCCGATATCGACGTGGATGATAATTCGTATGCGCCTGGAAATGCTGGCCTGAATATAGTTGTTATAAACAAGAAGGATGGAAGCTTTGTTACAGCTGCTTCACTTGGAAGTGATGATGAAGAACTTGCGTTTGAAGCAGATGCAGTGGATGATCCTGCTGTGGTGCTCGATGCCGGAGATTATACTTTTAAGAATGGGAATAGTTCTTTTGCAGTCGAACTTAAGATAAATGAGGATGGTTCTTATCTGGTGGTTGATAAAAAGACAGGAAAATGTCTTTCTGCGGCAGGCTTGAACAAGCCCGGAGATAAGGTCTCAGAAGAGGAAGATCTGGGACTTGCAGCTACTAAGTGGAGAATTTATCATGGCAGAAATGGTAAATACTGGTTATATTCAGTATTTAACGGAATGACGGCAAGACTTAAGGATGGCGGATTTGTACTTGAAGATTTGAATGAATATTCAGAAATTCCACAAGTAGATATTAACTAAGTCGTGGTACAAACTCTGAATGAGTTAAAACGCAAGTGAGGATTGACATAAGAAAAACGGAGCGGTTCAGGTTTAGGATGAGCCGCTTCGTTTTTTTTTATTAACTTATAGGAAAGTCGGATTCTTTGTTCTTGTCTGAAAATTGCCACCACTGTGGTGGCAATAGGCTTCTGGAAAAAATGATATAGTGTATTTGTGTACTTATAGAGTTACTATGCACATTATCATCAGAATTAAAATTACTGATGCAGCATTCATTAATATTATCCCGAATGCTTTGATGAAGGGATTCTGTGATGAACATAAGGGAAAGTTTCTTTGAACATCTGAATAATTGCAGCTTATAAATATGATAGAGATATAGATGAGCAGCAATCCCATGCGTTGTCCCCACAGTTGGCGTGGTGTAAGTGATCTTTCTGAAGTTATATTGAGAGATATTCCAATAGCAAAAGCATAATAAATACCTGAAACTATCATTTTCCATGGAGTCTTGGTTCTGAATCCGGGAGGCAGTTCCAATGTGGATGAGGCACCGCCTGAGGATAAAGCCTTCTGTATTTGTATAACGGAGGAATATCTGTCTTTTTTATTCAATTGAGTGCATTTTTCAATAATAGTATTGAATGAATTGCATTTTTCCGGCATGGAATCAGCCATTTGACGCATCATAATACCGATTGTATATATATCAGTTTCAGGTGACGAAGCTCCGAAGCCATATTGCTCAGGGGCAGCATAGCCTTCAGTACCAAGGAGCGTAGTGTCGATAGATGACGTTGGGTCATACTTTTTGGCTGCATTGAAATCGATAAGGAAAATATGACCACAATTTGTGATGATAATATTTGTTGGTTTGATATCTCTGTGTATGATCGCCGGCTCGGCAGTATGGAGTGAATTAAGTATTTCGCATAGTTCGCTTATGTATGATCTGATATTGGCGGCACTTAATTTTGTAGAGGCTATTTTTTCCTGAAGTGTATTGCCTGAGATATATTCTTCGATCACTGTAAGTGTGCCTTGCTCTTCATACATGGCTTGAATCTTAGGAATACCCGAAATGTGATTATTGAATAAGAAATCATATACGTCATGATTATAAACATTAAAAATTTTTTTAACATAGAATTTGCCTGTTTGCACATGTTGAACAAGGAAAATTTTGTGGGATTTATTAATTACGGCAACTTCTTTGTAATAAGAAATTGCCAGTCGATCTGAATAATCCAAAATAGAAGCCTTCCATTAATAACATTTTATGTTTTTAATATTATATCAGCTAGGAGTTTTACATGGTAGAAAAAGATACATATGAATTAGAAAAAGTACTTAAGAATACGCATTCTTCTGATTTCGACAAATATTGTGAAGCCAACAGGCATTCGATGATAGAAGGTAATGATGAGTTCGGAGTATATATAAAAAGATTATTAGCTGAGAAGAAACTAACACAACAAAATGTTTTTTTGAAAGCGGATATTCCGGAAAGATATGGATATAAACTTTTGTCAGGTGAAAAACATACTAAGCAAAGGGATGTGATACTCAGAATTTGTTATGCGGCAAAGCTTACATTGGATGAAACGCAGCGGGCGCTTAGGCTGTATGAGCTTCCTGAACTCTATGCAAAAATTCCAAGAGATGCACTTTTGATGATAGCATTTAATGAACGTCCGGGGAGCATCATAGATGTAAATGCTCTTTTGAGAAAACATAAGCTGGATATGCTTAGAACTAGCGGAAGTCAGGAATAGTGAATGAAAATTACCACCGCTGCGGTGGCAACGGATATGCCTTTGGAATGATAAAATTATCTTAGTAGGGTTCGTGAACTTTATTATGAGCTGGATACATTCCGTACTATAGAAGAGACGGATGTTATAAGGTTTTCAAGTAAGTAAAAAATCAGGGGGTATGATATCTATGAAAGCATGGAAACTTGTTTCAGGAATTTTGTCAATTATTATTTTTTTTATCGTTATGCTGCAGTCATGTGCGGCCGGAGTAGTTGATGCAATAAATGATGAAGGCGGAACGTCCGGTGGAGCCGGGTTCATTGTCGGATTTCTGATGCTTGCCGGAGGTATTACTTCTATTGCGACGAAAGGAAGCACTGGCAAAGGTGGGGATGTTGCATTGATGATAATGTTCGGAGCGGCTGCACTGATAGGTATTACATGCGCAGGAATTTATGCAGATTTAGTTATATGGGGCTTTTGGTGCCTGATAAATGCAGTGTTGGCACTGGTTTCTATGAAAAGAAAATAAAAGTAGAGTATGAGGTGATCCCGCTTGGATATAAGATGTATCCAGGCGGGATTTTTTTCTGTATATAAATTTAGAAGCAAAACACTCTGTACAAAAAATTCATTTTTCGAATTTTTTATCTAATACGGTAGGTAATTCTGAGTCATTTAAAATAATTGATAGCTCCTTGGCATCCGACTCATTAAGATATTTATTGTTTACATTTCCGGAAAAAAGTTCTTTTAGATATTTTTTTATAGTTTCATAATTTTCCTTTGAAAAAGAATCAATGTTATTTGCCATGTATTCAACTATGTGCGAAAAATTCTTTTTGAAATAGACATATGCAAGCTCTTCTTTGTAGCATTCTCTGAGCTCTATAGCTTCAAAAGTATCGACAAGTTTCTTAAACACATGATGTACATCCATATAATAATTTGTTGTATTTTTTGAGCGCATTATTCCGGAAGGATTTCTGAAATAATAATAACCTTTGAATTGTATACTTTGCCATGAACATGCAGTACCTAATGCACAATAAATAAAGTATAGATCTTCCATTGTTGTATAATTTGGAAATTGTATTATCGGATTTTTTTGTAAAAAATCTTTTCTATATAACCTGCCCCAAACTGACGAAATAAAAGCATGTTCAATAAAAAGCCTCCGCTTATCGTCTTTGTTTTCGATACAATAAGCTGATGAATTTATGACATTTGGAGTTCTATATGACGGAATATCGTTTGAGAACATTTCAAATTCACAATCAACCACATCTGTAGGATAAAGTACTGTAGATAAGTAGAGTAGTTCGAGCATATCTTCTGAAATACAATCATCAGAGTCAATAAAAGTAATATACTTGCCATTACAATATTCGAGACCGACATTTCGTGCTGCTCCTGGACCTTGGGCAGTAGGCATTTTTACTACACATAGGTTTTCAGAATACATTTTTTCATAATCAAGCAGTATTGCCAAAGTATCATCTGTTGAGCAATCGTCTACTGCAATTATTTCTAAGTGATCAAGACCTATTGTTTGTTTTAGAGCACTATCCAAACACCTTTTTAGATATCTATCTACATTTTTACATGGTATAACCACGCTTATTATTTCATTTATAGGCTGAAATTTTTTTGGAAAAATATTTCTAAAAAGTTTTCTGCCATTCGAAGAAGCGTATATTTTTACATAAAAGTCATATAATGCAATTTTAGAATTATAGTTTTGAACAGATTTTCTGCAATAATCTGGTGAAATTGGTGGAAATACACAATTTGCAATATCATCTAAAATTTTAGCAAATTCATTTATATTATTATCTGGATATAGATATCCATTTTTTTCAGGGATTATGATTTCGTCTACTCGACTTGATGCGTTAGCAATAACAGGCAATCCGCAACTTAGTGCTTCTATTGCAGCTAATGGAGAGCCTTCATATAAAGATGATAAAACAAGCGCACTCGATTCTTTTGCATATTTCCAAGGATTGTTTGACCATCCTGTAAATGTAATTCTATCATAAACTCTAAGTTCTTTTGCCAGTTTTTCTAGTGCACATTTTTCAGAGCCATCACCAACTATAATTAAATTCCAAGATGATTTAGCGACAGCAATTGCACTAAGTATTATGCCTATATTTTTTTCGGCAGATAATCTTCCTACAAAGAGAAGAGTGTTTTTATCTAATCTATCTATTTTACAAATTTTAGACATGTTTACAGGATTGTTTACCCTATAAATAACTGACGTGGGGATTGCCTGCGCTATTGATGAGGCAATCTCGTTGCTGATTGCAAAATGTACATCTGCACAGTTCAAATGATCTTCGTTGCCATAGCCTGAACTTTTGTACATATTTAAGGGCGCATGAAGCCATGATGCTATGATGAAATCTTTTTGTACCTTCATTGAAGATTTGTAAGCTACATATGTCATCATAGGCCATGCAGTAGCTAAAGTTAAGTTTGGAACCCCCTCTTTTTGAAGAAAGTCAGAATATCCATCTATAAAGTCCTGTGTACAGTGATTTTCTCTGGAATCATAAATATAATTAAATTCCATCGATTTGTCAGCCCATGAATCTCCCTCGTATACAAGCTGTATAATTCGCACACGGCATCCTTTTTCTGTCAAAAACTTTCCCAGCATATTTATACATTCTTCAACGCCGCCATGCGAAGCAACTGCAATAAGGATATCAATTGTTGGATTATGTATCATATTGATGTTAAGTTTCATAAGATATTCTCCGATAGGCAAATATTTTGTGGAATACGAAGCAATACGCTATAATAGTATCCAATCATCAAAAAATATATTTGGGGTAAATTCTGATTTATACCATTTTTGCGGAGCAATAGTTATTCCGTCAGTTTCTCCAAGTATTGCTGACCACCAACTAAAGGTTGAGTTTGCTATAATGTGATGTTTAGTATGTGACATTAAGTAAAAATCTTCATAGTCGTTTTCTTGTGAGATAGGGTAAGTTTCATAGCCTTCAAAGTTTATATCTTTAATATAATCAGAGTCGTCTGAAAAAAGGTAAATGATTGGTTTGTGACCTATAAGCTTTTCGATTTTTTTTAGCGCTTCTGAATAGTATGAATAAGAAATTGTGTTGAATATTGCTTTGTTTTCTGCATTTAAGAAGTCTGTTCTTCGGAAATGCATAGATACAGAATAAGGATTACTTAAATTATTGCATAACTTCCGAACATCAGAGCTGATATATTTGTCTGAAAATTGAAGATCGTTTATGACAATATCCTGTACTTCCTGATTTTTTCTCACTCAAACTGATTTTTTAGAGCGACTGGTGAATCCGGCCGTTCTTTTTTGCAGACATATACACGTCCTTAAACATTCGCTTCATACCGCCCCCAACAAGGATGTTGTACGGCATCACCAAGCCATCTGATATGATGACATCCCGGAACGGCATAAACGTCGCCTCCAGCATTAGGGGCATTGGCGCACCAAAAAACATCTCTTCCCAGCTCGATATGATACCGCTTACCTGATACACCTCTTCATTTTCCAGAGAAATGAAGATGGTCCCCTTTTTCAGATGCCGTTCCATCATAAACTTTCCCTGAATCCGTCGCTTCCAGCTTCGAACGATTTCCTTATGTTCTTCCGGGAGATCTTCGTTTTCCTTCAGATAATCATCTATTATTGTGACATCGGACCACAGCTTATTCGCTACTTCTTTCACATCTGCCGGATTCAAACTTTTTGCCGTCGCTATGCTCTTCATTTTACTGTTGATCCGGAACTTCCTATTCACAAAGTCCAGCAGCGGCAGCCACAGTTTATAATACAGCTGTCCATCTTCCCGTGATAAAGTCATCTGTCATTCCTCCGCCTTTAAAAACGCCATGATCTCGTCAAATGACCTGGGACTGTTCTCCACCGCCTTCAGAAGTTCCTGCTTCCTCTGGGCGTCTTTCTTATCAAGCAGATCCCTCAGTTCTTTGACTGCGGCGTCATACCTGGCCTTCGTTTTCTCGACTGCTTCCTGTGCTTTCTCTATCTTTTCATCAAGTGTGATGGTTTTTCTTGTTCCTGCCATGCGTCTTTCCTCCGTTATCCATCGATTCCTGCCAGCAGTTCACTAAGCTCATTAGCCCTGCTTTTCACGGATCTCGTGTCCATCCGGAATGCACCAAGGATCGTTTTCTGTGTCGCCGTTACTGCATGATCCATACGATACCGGCCGTCAAGTCCCCTCACCATCTCAATCTTTTCCAGTTCACGGATCGCTGCCGGTACTGTCATGTAATTCGGCTTTGTTTCGAGCTTTTCCAACTCATCCTTCAGCAGCGTATACATCCTGCACCGGACGATCAGCGCAATGAATTCTGTGAAGATCTTTCCTGACGCCGCCTCATCCGACTGCACCCGCAGGCTCTTGTTCCCAAGATAGCTTTTATCACCGGAAAACAGCTTCTCTGACGCATCCCTGCTCTTATATAACTCCAGAGCCTCCTTTGCCGACATCTTCTTTGAAGTAACGATTACGAAGTAACCGCACAGGTCCCGCTCCCGTTCTATGACTTCCGCCTTCTCCTTTGCGAAGAGAAAGACCCCGTCCTCCTCATGAATAAACAGATCAAAGTACTGGCGGTATCCCTCTCCGATCGTAACAGCTTTTCCTTTCAGCTTGCCAAGATGGTTTGCCATGCGGTCGATCTTAGCCTCGACCTGTTCTCGCTGGGCACTTGCCTTCTGATCCGAATAGTACAGGTGGAAGTACCTGTCTTCTTCATCCGAAGCGTAAAGCTGATGCCGGACTGTCATTCCGTATGTCTTATACTTCCGGATGCTGCATTCCCTCTTGTTCTCGAACTTTCCTTTGTTTTCAAGGATCAGGCCGCTGACAAAAGAGGCCATTCCTTTGACCATGATCACAAAGTCATAGCCGCACTGGTCCATGTACCGAATGTTTTCTTTGCTGAAGTATCCCCGATCAAGGATGAATCCTACTCTTTTATAGCCATAGCCCTTCGCTTTTTCCAGCATGAACTGCAGCTGCGAAATATCCACGATGCTTCCGGGATACTGTTCGTAAAAGAGAGGCTCACGGTTGTTTGTATCATAGGCAACGGCGTAATTGAAAATCGGCAGATCTCTGGGATCTTTCGCATGTCCGAATTCAACCATCTCGATGTCGCCGGCCTGACAGTTCTTATTGGTCGAATCATAAGAAATATATATCTTTTCCCTGTGGTCTCTTGTCGCATTCCATTCGTTCAGGAAGCCAACGCTCTGGTCATCCGTAATGGAAGCAAAGAAATCGGAAACCTTCGTATCACTGTATATATGCATCTTCTCCGTAAGAAGAGGATGATTATAAGCATACATTGGATAGTACTGCCCGGCATTATTCTCGCAGATGATCGAGTATGCGCACAGGTCAAGGAACAGTCCGCAGTCCTTTGCCCCGAGATATTTCATGAGCATCTGCGGAAGGTTGTATTCCTCCATGATCTTTCGAATGATCAGGAAGGCGCCGATGCGAAGACAGCTGCTTCTGGACGAATCTCTTTTTAATTCCGGAAGATCTGTATCTCCAAAGTATTTCAGGAAGTTTTCATTCGGAATCATCCGGGAAGGATCATCCGCAACGGCTTTCCCAATGATCTTGTGATTCGGTATGTTGTACTTTCTGTCGGCATGATATTTGCGACCGACAACATAGCGTATATAGACTGTATTTCCTTTCTTAAATCTTCCGATTTTCCCGGGCAGATCCGGTATCGGAACCATGAAATCCAGATACATTTGGCACCTCTTTTTGACAGATGATTGAGCGCTACTTATCACTCATTATTTTACCATTAATCTGGATTTTTCACAAGTATTTTTGCCTGCAAACCCGCTATTTTCCTGACTTTTTCAGTGTCACTCACTCCTGTTTTTCATTGAGTGAGAAATCGCGCAGGAAGTTCAGAAATATCCTTTACTTCGTCAAAATATGATTTATTTTGCCAATAACCGCGGTAAAAAATAAGATCGTCTTCTGATGAGGCTTTATATCCATAAGATTCCTCGATTATTTTACGACATTCTATACTGCCGTTTACGGAAGAAAAATTTCCTTTGATTTTATCGAGCATATTCTCTCGATTAGTTAAAGAAGGTGAATTCTTTATGTAATCAAAAAAATTCATATATAAAACTGATTTGTTACCGGTTATTTTTTCAAGATATTTTGAAAAGGTATATTGAAAAAATTGATTTCCGAGACCACCCATTATTTCAATATAATTCATTATCTCCTCCATAAGTAAAAGTATAAAAAAAGAATGAAGACAAATTAACTTCATTCTTTTTTTTAGCTAATACACATAGCTTATGTAATAGTTAAATATGATTCTTTAAGCAACATGTGCATTAAAACATTTCTTATTCTTCCCTAAGTTTCTGAATAAGCTCCCAAATAGCTTCAGCTGAATTAAAGTTTTCTGGAAGAAGATCATTTACATTGATCTCTATTTCAAAGTGATCATTTATCTCACTAACGATTGAAATAATATCAAATGAGTCAAGAATCTCGTCATCTATAAGAGACTCTTCGCTTTCGAAGTCCACATCAGAGCGAACATCACTAAGAATTTCAAGTAATTCGTCCATCTTTATTTCTCCTTTCTCACATATTTTAACTAATAATAACCATCATTGCAATAAAACATCTTTGCTGATATGATTTTAATTGCAGTTTCGTACAAAGTACCGTCATGGGTTGTACGTTAATAATAATATCAGAAAAAGATTAGAAATAGCCCAGAGAAAGGAAGAATCCAATCACTTTTCTAAAATGATTGGATTATACGTGAAAATGAATTCAATATTAAAACAGATTTCTATATATGCAGCAGATGAAAAAAAATCAAATACATTGATGCTTGCTGACAGTAAAAAAGAGCTGACTTATGGTGAAGCATGGAGGCTTATCTGCTCTGCAGCTGCACGTATAAGAGAGTTGAAATTTGCAAAGGGAAGTTCTGTTCTCATACATTGCACGCAGAATTGTGCTTTTATCGTATCAATTCTTGGAGTTCAGTTAGCTGGTCTTGTGGCTGTTCCGCTTGAAAAGGGAGCAAGTGAGCTACGAATTGATGAAATAGCAGCTGATTCAAAAGCAGTTCTGGCGATAGGTCCGGCGAAGCTTGCTTCATATAAACTTCCTTTCATAGATTCAGAAAGTATATATGAAGAGAAAGAAGTTCCTTCCGATAGTGAATTTTCTTTTCCAGAATCAGGTGAGACTGCTGAAATACTTTTTTCAACAGGTACTACAGGTAAATCAAAGGGCATTGTCATTACACATGGTAATAATGTGGCTATCGCTGAAAATATCAGTAGTGGAACAAGTATGAAGGAAGGGAATATCGAGCTTATCCCGATGCCGCTTTCACACAGTCATGGTCTTAGAACAGTATATGCAAATGTCTATGCCGGAAATACGTGTGTTTTTGTAAATGGTGTTCTTATGATCAAACTTCTTTTCAATATGCTTGATAAGTATAAGTGTACTGCACTTGATATGGCACCATCAATGCTCAGCGTGATCTTTAAGCTTTCAGGTGACAGTCTTTCAAACTACAAGGATCAGCTTGACTATATAGAGCTTGGAAGCGCACCGCTCGTGGAGGAAGATAAAAGACATCTCTGCGAACTGCTCCCGAATACACGCCTCTATAATTTTTATGGCTCTACAGAGTCAGGCAGAACCTGTGCGCTTAATTTCAACGATGGTGTCGAGCGTCCGTCATGTATTGGACTTCCTACTCAAAATGCAAAGTTTATCTTTGTTGATAAGGAGCGAAATGAGATCACTGCGACAAAAGAAAATCCAGGATTCATCGCAACAGGCGGCTCAATGAATATGAAAGAATACCTCAATGCACCTAAGCTTACAGCAAAAGCTGTTGAGAATGGCTTCATTTATACGAATGATCTGGGCTATAAAGATAAAGAAGGTTATATTTATTGCCTTGGACGAGAAGATGATGTGATAAATTGTGCAGGTATAAAGATAAGCCCTGATGAAATAGAGAATATAGCGAAAAAATTCGAGGGAATAGCAGATTGTGCATGCGTGCCGGCTCTTGACAAAATGCAGGGACAGGTTCCGAAGCTTTTCATATCTGTGAGCATACCGAAAGACAAGTTTGATATGATGGCATATAGAGAATTTTTGAAAAATAATCTTGATTCTAACAAATATCCAAAAATTGTTGAATTTATCGATGTTATACCACGTACTTCAAATGGAAAACTTCAGCGTAAGAAGTTGCTGGCGCTTTGATGATCGCTAATAAAAAAATGCCGTTCAGATGAGAGGTCTGAACGACATTTTTTACTTAGAGCTGTTCGCCCGGTGTGACTTTGATTCCGAGAGCGTGATCACAGTAGTTGCAGGCATCGGCATAATCGCTCAGCATGAAGTTTCTGAAATTATTTCTAAAGTCTCTACGGCTGAGGGCAGCACGTGTGTCGAAGCAGTCGTGCTCACTCTTCATATAGCCAAGATCATAAAGGTGAGCACCTCTTGCACAGAGGAAGATCTTTCCGTTGAGGATGGCCTTACAGTATCTTGATGAATAGCATCTGTTGTACTCACGTCTAAGCTGATCTACATTCTTTCCGCGGTATTCTGTTCCACCCGGTGAAACCCATGAACTTACTTTGTCCGGAATGTATTTGATATGCTCACGCTCGCAGAGCTTTATGAGCTGTTCCACTTTCTGTGTTTTAACGCCGTAATCACTTATTTCGACGAAAATTCTTGGATTTTTAAGAATCTGGATCATCTCTTCGTCAGGGATTATAGTCGCATTGGTTGTTATTGAGATATACATGAAATTCTTCTTTGTAAGTGCATATCTTAAAATTTCCTTAAAGTGTGGGTATACAAAAGGTTCTCCGCCAATGAGTGAGAATTTTACAACTCTGTCGAGACGTTCTGAGAGACGATCGATATCCTTTTTAAGTACTTCAAGGTCAATGTTGTAAGGATTTACGTAATGGGGCATGAGATTATTGCAGTTCTTACATTTAAGAGAGCAGCGTGTTGTCATGACCATTACGATGTCAGGGTATATCTCGCGCCATGGAAGGATACAGTCAGCAGCGGTGCCGATCCATTCACCAAGGCTTCGTTTTCCGGGAATAACATTTTTAATTAAATTGATAGAAGGTTTTATGATTTTATCAAGATATTTTTTCATCTTGCATTCTCCATTCGTATTGATTGCTGTTTGGTTTAAACCGTATCATTGTAGCATAATAGATTTGTTTGGTAAAGCGTACAACTTTGTAAGCACCCGGCAGTACATAAATAAATGCAGATGGTGCATAGAATGATGGTTCTTTGAATTTTAGTTGAATTGAGCTATAATAACCACGTCTATTGAACGTGAATGGAGAATGCATATGAAATTATCTAAAACACTTGGTTACTGGCATGAAAAGCTTATGCCGCCTTTTATGTACCCGAGAGCATTAAAGAACTGGTATAAAAAATGTACAGGGAGAGAGCTCGATCTTGAAAATCCCAGGACTTTTAGCGAGAAACTGCAGTGGATAAAGCTCTATTACAAAAATCCTATGATGAGTACCCTTTCAGATAAGCTTCTTGTCAGGGACTGGATCAAGGAAAAGATAGGGGAAGAGTATCTGGTACCGCTTATCGGAGCATGGGAAAATTTTGATGATATTGATTTCGATAAATTCCCGGATAAGTTTGTGATAAAGGCTAACCATGGCTCTAAGATGAATATCATCGTTGATGATAAGGCTAAATTTGATAAAGAAGATGCGCGTCGTAAGTTTAAGAAATGGCTCAAAATGGATTTTTCATATATGTTTGGATATCAGCTCCACTATGGCCCGATAAAGCCGATGATCGTTGCGGAGGAGATGATTCCGAATGATGGAAATCTTTTTGATTATAAGATCCTTGTATTTGACGGAAAAGCTCGTTATATCTGGATAGACAGCGACAGATACAGTGAGCACCACAGAAATATTTATGACTTTGACTGGAATCCGGCACCTTTCGAGATCGAATTTCCAAAGAGAAAGCAGGAACTTCCGCCTCCGGTCAATCTTAAGAAGATGAAAGAACTTGCAGAGAAGCTTGCAGAGGGATTTCCGGAAGTCAGAGTCGACTTTTATGAAGTTGACGGAAAGATAATTTTCGGTGAGATGACATTTACATCCGGAAGTGGTCAGGAGGACATAGTTCCTTATGAATACGACAGAATCCTCGGTGATATGATAACCTTACCGTCAAAATAACTAAAAATCAATCAAATAATATAGTAAAAAAAATCATTGACCATCTCGAGAGTCAATGCTAGAATTATGGAAAATTTAATAACACTTTAAACCGTTGAAGCGGAGATAACGGTGAAGCAATGTAGCCAACAGAGAGCCCTGATGCTGGAAATGGGCGGTGGAACCTTCATCAAATGGACCGCTGAGGGCAGGGGTAAAAGCAGTGCATGCTGTTAGTAATTTCTGACGTAAGGTATACGTTAGTTACCGGAGGTATGATGGTACCTTTTTAAGAGTGTGGATGTGGTACGGGATTTTTCTATCATTCACGAAGCGGGGTGGCACCGCGGATAGTTTTTCTATACGATTATTCGTCCCCGGCAGAGCAGTATATTTCTGTTCTGCCGGGGATTTTTTGTACCTAAAAATAATAACCTTAAGGAGAGTAAGACATGGTAAGACCAACGCTGGAGGAAGTAAAGAAAATGGCTGCAGTCGGTGAGTATACCTGTATGCCGCTGAGCATTGAGATGTTTAGTGATGTCAGGACACCTATAAGTGTTTTGAAGATTCTTAAAAATGTTTCAGAACACTGTTATATGCTTGAATCAGCTGAGGCACATGAGCGATGGGGACGCTATACTTTTCTTGGATATGATCCCAAGCTCCTTATCTGCTGCAGAAATAATGAAATGCAGGTTGGGAATAAGAAATTTACGACAGATGATCCGGAGGCTGAGATAAGAAAGCTCCTTATGCAGTACAGGAGCCCGAAGATCGAGGGACTTCCGACCTTTACAGGCGGCCTGGTGGGGTATTTTGCATATGACTATATGAAATATGCGGAAAAATCACTGGTTTTGGATGCGGAGGATGATGAGGGCTTTAATGATCTTGACCT
>JAILMH010000039.1 GCA_024692715.1 Lachnospiraceae bacterium | reverse complement strand
AGACTTGGAAGTCTGGAGAGTTTTAATGAGGGTCTTTTCTCTGTTCAGGATCTTAGCTCAATGGCTGTTGGAGAGCTCGCAGCACCGGAAAAGGGCATGTATATCATTGATATGTGTGCTGCTCCCGGTGGAAAGACCTGCCATGCAGCTGAGCTTATGCTAGGCACAGGAATGGTCGATTCAAGAGATGTTTCCGAAAAGAAAACAGAGCTGATACTTGAAAATCAGGAAAGACTTGCACTGAAGAATATTAAAATTTCTGTAAAAGATGCCACTGTTTTTGATGAAGAGTCAAAGGAGAAGGCAGATATTGTAATTGCGGATCTTCCTTGTTCCGGGCTTGGCGTTATAGGAAGAAAAAATGACTTAAAATACAGAGTTAAGCCTGAAGATATAAATGAGCTTGCGTCGCTTCAAAGAGAAATACTTGCGAATGCAGTTCAATATGTAAAACCGGGTGGAAAGCTGGTCTTTTCCACATGTACGATAACTAAAGAAGAAACGACAGATCAGGCTGAATATATAGAGGAAGTTTTAGGGCTTAGACGTGGCGAAGAGAGAAAATTCCTTCCGGATACGAATGGCTCAGACGGTTTTTATGCAATAGAAATGCTGAAGGATAAATGAAAGAAAATATTAGAAATCTGACAAAAAAAGAACTTAATGAAGCTATGGAAGCGATGGGAGAAAAGGCCTTTCGCGCGAAACAGGTATATGAATGGCTTCATGTAAAGCTTGCAAGATCAACTGAAGAGATGACAAATGTGTCAAAGGCTCTTCGCGCAAAGCTTGATGAAAACTATAATTGTGATGGAATGAAGATCGTAGAAGTACAATCTTCACAAATTGACAGTACTAAGAAATTTCTTTTAGGCCTTCCTGACGGCAACGTTATTGAAAGTGTTTGGATGAAATACAGGGATTGGAATTCTGTCTGTATTTCATCGCAGGTTGGTTGTAAAATGGGATGTCGTTTCTGCGCATCAACACTTGATGGATGTGTAAGAAGCCTTACAGCCGGAGAAATGCTTGATGAAGTATATACAATACAGAGATATACAGGAGAAAGAGTTTCTAATATCGTTGTTATGGGAAGCGGTGAACCTATGGACAATTATGACAATATAGTTAAATTTGTTCATATGATATCAAATGAGGATGGATTACATATAAGCCAGAGAAATCTTACGGTTTCTACTTGCGGTATAGTACCTAAGATGTATGATCTCGCAGAAGAACATCTTGAGATAACACTTGCGCTTTCTCTTCATGCACCGACAGATGAAAAAAGACGCGTACTTATGCCTATAGCAAATAAATACTCGCTTAAAGAGGTGATAGGAGCCTGTAAGAATTATTTTGATAAAACAGGTCGAAGGATCACTTTTGAATATGCCCTTGTGGCCGGAAATAATGACACAGATGAGGATGCTGCGGAACTTTCAGCTCTTATTGGTGATTTAAATTGCCATGTAAATCTTATTCCGGTAAATCCGATTAAAGAAAGAGATTTCAAGAGATCAAATCTCAAGGCAATTACCCGTTTTAAAAACAAACTTGAAAAAAACAGAATTAATGTTACTATTAGAAGAGAAATGGGAAGCGACATAGATGGTGCCTGCGGGCAGCTTAGAAGAAAACACATGGAGGAGAATTCCGGATGCTGAAAACTTTTTCCGCGACGGATGTCGGAAGGAAAAGACAGGTTAATCAGGACTATGTCTTTACATCCGAGACGGCAGTAGGAAACCTTCCGAATCTTTTTATTGTGGCAGATGGTATGGGCGGTCACAATGCCGGAGATTTTGCCTCATCTTATACGACAGAATACGTCGTTCGGGAGATCACGAGTTCTGATCATACCAATCCAATACGAATTATCAGAAGTGCAATAGAACGTGCAAACCTTGCACTCATTGAAGAGGCAGGCAAGGACATAGATAAAAAAGGCATGGGCACAACTCTTGTTGTGGCCACTGTTATCGATGACTGTCTTTACGTGGCAAATGTCGGTGACAGTCGTTTATATCTTGTAAATGAAGATATTGCACAGATCACACGAGATCATTCGTTGGTTGAAGAAATGGT
This sequence comes from Lachnospiraceae bacterium, assembly GCA_024692715.1. Classification (GTDB taxonomy): domain Bacteria; phylum Bacillota; class Clostridia; order Lachnospirales; family Lachnospiraceae; genus NK4A144. Next base: position 12,776 of record JAILMH010000039.1, on the reverse strand, counting down.
TCTTTCGGGAAAAATCAACCGTGATGAAGCAAGAGTTCACCCTGACAAAAATATAATAACCCGTGCGATAGGCGCTTCAACAGAGCTTAAAGTGGACTTCTTTGATATGAAGCTTCGAGAAGGTGATGAAATTCTTATGTGTACGGATGGACTTTCCAATATGATCGACGATAACGATATCAGGATGATAATGGAACGTGAAGATGACGTTGCCGGTCAGGTAAAGGCACTGATAGACGCGGCAAATGAGAATGGCGGCAAAGATAATATTGGCGTTATTGTCATTCGTCCCTTTGCATAAATTATTATTACTTCTTAGGGAGTTAAAATAAATGGTAAGAGAAGGAATGATGCTCTCAGAGCGTTATGAGATAATTAGTAAAATAGGCACAGGCGGAATGAGTGATGTGTATAAGGCTAAAGATTACAAGCTCAACCGTTTTGTTGCTGTTAAGGTGCTGAAGGCAGAATATGCTGAGAATAGAAACTTTGTCGCAAAATTCAGAGTAGAAGCTCAGTCGGCTGCTGCGCTGATGCATCCTAATATTGTAAATGTATATGATGTCGGAGATGAGCAGGGAATTAACTATATAGTTATGGAGCTTGTCGAAGGTATCACATTAAAACACTATATTGAAAAAAAGCTTCGCCTCTCGTTTAAGGAGGCGATAAGCATTGCAATACAGGTTTCTATGGGCCTTGAAACCGCACATGAAAATCATGTTATACATAGAGATGTCAAGCCTCAGAATATTATCATTTCAAAAGAAGGAAAGGTTAAGGTTACAGACTTTGGAATTGCCAGGGCTGCAACATCAGATACAATAACATCAAATGTTATGGGATCTGTGCATTATACCTCGCCAGAACAGGCAAGAGGCGGATATTCTGATGAAAAAAGTGATATTTATTCATTAGGTATAGTCCTTTTTGAAATGTTGACAGGAAGAGTTCCTTTTGACGGAGATACGGCCGTTGGTATTGCTATCAAGCAGATACAGGAGCCAATGCCTAATCCTCGTAAATACGTTGATGACATACCGGTAAGTGTTGAACATATAATATATAAATGTTGTGAAAAAAATGCTGATCGCCGCTATTCATCAATGAAAGAGCTTATAGCTGATCTCAAGCAGTCACTTATTACACCGGATGACAATTTTGTCAGAATGATCCCTATGGGTGGTTTTAACGGAGCCACAAAGCTTGTCAGTGATAATGATGTCAAGACGATAAAGGATCAGACAGGGACGATAGATCTGGATGACGAGGTACTTAAAGCTTATGATACCTCTAGAAGAAGGCGACGCCCGGTTGAAGAAGATGATGATGAATGGGAAGAGGATGAAGAAGAGGATATCAGACCTGTAAGAAATCGCAGAAGAAGTCCTGCGTATGAGGAAGATGAACGTCCGGTAAGAAGGAGAACAACTTCTTCATCCAAAAATAAAAAGCCTAAACGGCGCAGAGATGACAGTGATGTGCGTCGTAAATCTGCTAATTCAAGACCGAATACACGTAAAAAGTCATCACTTTACGATGATGATGAAGATGATGAAGATATGAATCCTGCAATGCAGAAACTGATGGCAGTACTTGCTGTAGTTGTTGCGGTGATCATCGTGATAGTGCTTATAATTATTGCTCAGAAGCTTGTAAAGTCACATTTATCTTCTGATTCATCATCAACAACTGCAACAGCAGAATCTACTGAGTCAGGTAACGAGGTAAAACTTGGAACCATCACAGGTATGACTTTTGCTGAAGCAAGAAATGAGCTGCAGGACAAGGGACTTACAGTCCAGAGTTCAACAGTTGCATCATCAGCGGATAATAAAAATAAAGTCATATCAATGACCGACAGTGATGGAAATAAGATCAATGATGGAGATTCAGTAGCGGGAGGAAGTACCATCATTCTTCAGATCGGTTCAGGTCAGAATGGTGAAGCAGAAGTTCCGGATGTTACAGGTAAAGAGAAGGCTATTGCAAATACTACACTTACAAGTGCAGGATTTACGATGGAACTTTCAAGTTCATCAGCAGCATCAGGAACAGTTGTGTCACAGAGCCCTTCAGCTGGTGAAAAAGCAGCGACAGGTTCGGTTGTTACGGTTACATTAGGTGCTTCTGCAGCTGATGCATCCAGCGAGGCCTCAAATAGTCAGGAAGAGGCTTCGAGTTCAACTATACGCACTGTCCCTAATATTGTTGGAATGACTGAAACTGCTGCAAAGACAGCGCTTACAGCGTCTGGACTTTCTTTTGAAAGTATAACAGAGGAATATTCGTCATCAGTAGCAGCCGGTGTTGTTATATCACAGAGTCCTTCGGCTGGAACGACAGCCGCAGATGGTTCTGGTGTGAATTTTGTAATAAGTCTTGGAGAAGAGTCCGTGACCTATGGCGGAACATTTAGTATTTCGGCACCTCCCGGATATACTTCAGGTACTTCTGCAGAGCTTGTTGTTACCACAGCAGGAGGACAGGTGCTTACAAGTACTAACGTAACATCATTTCCTGCAACAATATCTGTAACAGGAGCATCTGTTCAGAATGGTACACTTACAGTGACATATAAAAAGACAACTACCGTAGAGTATCAGGATGATGAAGGAAATATTGTCAGCAAAGATAATCAGCAGACAACTGCAGTTTATCAGAACCTTACGTTCACAAAGGAATAATGGATGCAGGGAAGAATATTAAAGGGTATTGCAGGATTTTACTATGTAAAAACTGCAGACAGTGCCCAGGTGTATGAATGTAAAGCACGAGGAATTTTCAGAAAACGTCAGTCAAAACCGCTGGTAGGTGATTTTGTTGAAATCGAAGTAATAGATGAGGAAAAAGCAAAGGGGAATATCACAGAGCTTTTACCGAGAACAAATGAGCTTGTAAGACCGGCAGTGGCAAATGTTGATCAGGCAATGGTCATATTTGCTCTGAAGAGGCCTGATCCGGTTTTGACACTTCTTGATACATATCTTGTGAGAATGAGAATGGCCGGGATCAAGACAGTGCTTGTTTTTAATAAAGTCGATCTTGTTTCAGAGGAAGAGGCTGACAGTTATAAAAAAATATATGAAAATGCTGACTGTGAAATAATCTTTACAAGTTCTAAGGCAGACATAGGACTTGATAAGGTAAAAGAAGCTCTTAAAGGTAAAGTTACTACGGTCGCAGGACCTTCCGGAGCCGGTAAATCAACTTTAATAAATACGCTTTGCGGAAAAGAAGTTATGGAGACCGGTGATGTAAGTGAAAAGATCGGGCGAGGTAAGCAGACAACACGTCATACGGAACTTGTTGCCATAGATGAAGATTCGTATATCATGGATACACCGGGATTTTCGTCACTTGACCTTCCGGATATGGAAAAAGAAGAGCTGGAAAAGTTTTATCCTGAATTTGATAAATACCGTGATTTATGTTATTTTTCACGGTGCTCGCATATTCATGAGCCAAAGTGTGCTGTTTTAAATGCACTTAATCAAAATGATATAAATTCTAAACGATATGATACATATCTGTATTTATATCAGGACCTGGCATCACGAAGAAAATATTAAATTTTAGTACCCTGTTGGCATAAGAACCCAACAACGATATAATAAAGTCGATTAAATGATGATTACCTCTTTTTCGACAGACTTAAATAATTATCTTCGGAAAAGAAAGATCAATATATTATTAAAATGTGGAAACACATTTTAGAGTTTATGCAGTAAGAGGAGGATTACAAAATGGCAAAAAGACCGGCAGTATTACTTATCATGGATGGTCTCGGAATTAACGAAAGACATGATCATAATGCAGTATATGAGGCCAAGACACCGGTACTCGATCAGCTTATGAAAGATTATCCTTGCGTAAAAGGATACGCAAGTGGAATGGCAGTTGGACTTCCTGACGGACAGATGGGTAACTCAGAAGTTGGCCATATGAATATGGGCGCCGGAAGAATCATCTATCAGGAGCTTACAAGAATCACAAAGTCTATCGAAGATGGTGATTTCTTTAAGAATGAAGCGCTTCTTGAGGCTATTGATAATTGCAAGAAGAACAACAGCGCACTTCACATGTTCGGACTTATGTCTGACGGTGGTGTACACAGTCACATTTCACATGTTTACGGAATTCTTGAACTTGCTAAGAAGAATGGCCTTGATAAAGTTTATGTACATTGCTTCCTTGATGGTCGTGATACTCCACCAGAGTCAGCAAAGAGTTTTGTTGAGCAGCTCGAAGCAAAGATGAAGGAAATCGGTGTAGGTGAAGTTGCATCTGTTGCCGGACGTTACTATGCAATGGATCGTGATAATAACTATGACCGTGTTGAGAAGGCATACAGATGTCTTACAGAAGGCGTTGGAAATGAGGCAGAGTCAGCAACAGCAGGCATTCAGGCTTCTTATGATGCAGGTGTTACAGATGAGTTCGTTGTACCGTTCGCAGTTAAGAAGAATGGTCAGCCTGTAGCAACAGTAAAGTCTGGAGACAGCGTTGTATTCTTCAACTTCCGTCCTGATCGTGCCCGTGAGATCACACATTGCTTCTGCGATGATGAGTTTGATAAGTTCGATCGTCCGGAAAGAGTAGCTACAAAGTTTGTATGCTTTACAGATTACGATCCGCTTATTCCTAATAAGTCAGTAGCATTCAAGAAGCAGGTTATCAACAATACATTTGGTGAGTGGCTTGCAGCAAGAGGAATGAAGCAGGCAAGAATCGCTGAAACAGAGAAGTATGCCCATGTAACATTCTTCTTTAACGGTGGTGTTGAGAAGCCAAACGAAGGAGAAGACCGTGTACTTGTTAACTCTCCTAAGGATGTTGCTACATATGACCTTAAGCCTCAGATGAGCGCTCCGGAAGTTTGTGAGAAGCTTTGCGCAGCAATTCGTTCAGATAAGTATGATGTTATCATCATTAACTTCGCTAACCCTGACATGGTTGGTCATACAGGTGTTGAAGAAGCTGCAATCAAGGCTGTTGAGACAGTTGATGAGTGCCTCGGAAAGACAGTAGAAGCTCTTAAGGAAGTTGATGGCGTAATGTTCATCTGTGCTGATCACGGTAATGCTGAGCAGCTTGTAGATTATGAGACAGGTGAGCCATGGACAGCTCATACAACAAATCCTGTTCCATTTATCCTTGTTAATTATGATCCGGCATACACACTTAAGGAGAACGGACGCCTTTGCGATATCGTTCCTACACTTATTGACTGCATGGGTCTTGAGAAGCCTGAAGAAATGACAGGTGTATCACTTCTTCAGAAGAAATAAGAAGTAACTTGAAATTACAAACTCTTTATGATAGAGTTATACTGTTTGTGAACCACATATGATTGGAGGATTTTTCAAATGAGAATTGCAGTTGCGATTGTATTTATGCTGGTTTGTGTGGCACTTACAGCAATTGTACTTATGCAGGAAGGTAAGTCTGCAGGACTTGGCGCTATTCAGGGTGCTGCTGATACATATTGGGGAAAGAATAAAGGACGTTCTATGGAGGGCGCAATGATCAGGGCAACAATAATCCTTGGAATTGTGTTTGTAGTACTTTCTGTTCTTCTCAATATGAATCTCTTCTAAATTGATAATTGCGTAAGTAACGGCCCCACTTGATAAAACCAAGTGGGGCTTTTTTTATAACAAAGTTATAAGTTAGGATTATATGAGAAAAGAAGAATTAGAAAAAAAGAAAGAACTTATACTTGAACTCTTAAAGAGTGATCTTTATGTTCCGATGAAAGTCAAAGAACTTTCAATGTTTATGCAGGTTCCTAAGGCAGAAAAATTTATTTTTCATGATCTTGTAGATGAAATGATAAGAGAAGGCAGTATTGAAGTCTCTTCAAAAGGAAAGCTTACACTTGGTAAGCCTGCTATAATCGGAACTTATGAAGCACATAGCGGCGGTTTTGGATTTGTGATAGTAGAAGGAAGAGAAAATGACTTCTATATATCAGAGTTTGACGCAAAAGGTGCTATGAACGGTGATACAGTAGAGGTGCGTCCTATTGCCGGTTCTAAGCATATGAGAAGAGAAGAGGCTGAAGTTGTAAAAATCATTAAAAGAGGTACTGAGTTCATCGTCGGTACCTTTGTTAAAACAGCTAAAAATAAAGGCTTTGGTTTCGTTGTTCCGGATAATGACCGTTTTATTAAGGATGTCTTCGTTCCGGTGGAAAGATCTAAGGACGCAGAAGATGGTGATAAAGTTGTAGTTAAATTCTCGTCTTACGGAGATGAAAAGCATAAGCCTGAGGGAATAATTTCAGAGATAATAGGCAAAAAAGGCGATCCGCATGTAGATATAGAATCGGTCGTAAAAGCATATGGTATTCCTGAAGATTTCAGTGAGCATGTTCTCAATCAGGCAGATAGAGTTGCCAAGCCTGTATCTGAGGCCGACATGAAGGGAAGAAAAGACTTAAGAGATGTTGTCATGGTCACGATAGACGGTGAGGATGCCAAGGATCTTGATGACGCTGTCAGTCTTACAGTGGATGAAAAAGGATGGCATCTTGGTGTTCATATTGCTGATGTGACAAACTATGTTCAGGAAAATTCTGCGTTGGATAGAGAGGCAAAAGATAGAGGAACCAGTGTTTATCTTGCAGATAGGGTTATTCCAATGCTTCCGCGTGTACTTTCTAATGGAATGTGTTCGCTTAATCAGCATGAAGACAGATTGGCGCTGAGCTGTTTGATGACTATAAATGAAAGTGGCAAAATAACAGAATCAGAAATAACAGAGTCAGTAATAAATGTCAATCGAAGAATGTCATACAATGAGGTTCAGAGCTTTTTTGATGATACAGCATCAGATGAACTCAAAGCTGAATGCTCAGAATTGATATCAATGTTTGAAGAAATGCATAAGCTTTCAAAAGTTCTTAGAAATAAACGCCATAAGAGAGGCGGAATCGATTTTGATTTCCCTGAAACAAAGGTGATCCTTGATGAAGATGGACGTGCTATAGATATAGCTTTGAGAGAACGAAATGATGCACATATGCTCATAGAGGATTTCATGCTTGCTGCGAATGAAACAGTTGCAGAAAGCTGTTTCTATCAGGAGCTTCCGTTTGTATATCGTACTCACGAGACACCTGATCCGGAAAAAATTGAGAGCTTAAGGCAGTTTGTCATTAATATGGGATATCACTTTAAGGTTTCAAATGATGAAGTTCATCCAAAAGAGGTTCAGAAGCTTCTTGGACAGATCGAAGGAAGTCCGGAGGAACCACTTATAAGCAGATTGACGCTTAGATCTATGAAACAGGCTAAATATACAACAGAGCCGATTGGTCATTTTGGACTGGCTTGTCAGTACTATTGCCACTTTACTTCGCCGATACGCAGATATCCGGATCTTCAGATACATAGGATCATTAAAGATCAGCTTAGAGGACGTATGACTGACAGCAGATATTCACATTATGAGAATATACTTGCAGAAGTTGCAAAGCATTCAAGTGAAATGGAACGGCGTGCTGATGAGGCAGAACGTAAGGTAGATAAGCTTAAGATGACGGAATATATGATCGAACATATTGGTGAAGAATTCGATGCCGTGATTTCCGGAGTCACTTCCTGGGGAATATATGCTGAGCTCAGTAATGGCGTAGAAGGAATGATTCGTCTTGCAGATATAAGTGGAGATTATTTTGTATATGACGAAAAAGCCTATGCTGCAGTCGGAGAGCATACAGGAAGGAAATATGGTCTTGGTCAGAAAATCCGGGTGCTTGTAGAAAACTGCGATACAGAACTCAGCACCATCGACCTGCTGCTTGCTGAAGAAGAGAGGAATGAAGATGGCACAGAAGAATAACAATGATGGCCGAAAGATAGTAGCAAATAATAAAAAAGCCTATCATGACTACTTCATTGAAGAAAAACTTGAAACCGGTATAGAGTTAGCAGGAACAGAAGTAAAATCTATTCGTATGGGAAAAGTCAGCATAAAAGAAGCTTATGTTTCTGTACATAAAGGGGAACTCTGGGTTGACGGTATGAATATAACCCCTTACGAAAAGGGAAATATATTTAATAAAGATCCGCTTAGAACCAGGAGACTGCTTGCTCATAAAAATGAGATTCTCAAGCTCGAACAGAAGCTTCAGGTGAAGGGTTATACGATCCTTCCTTTGGAAGTTTACTTTAAGGGTGGCCGGGTTAAAATTGAGATAGGTCTTGGAAAAGGTAAGAAACTTTATGACAAGAGAGAAACGATTGCCAAGAAAGATGCTACAAGAGAAGCAGAACGCGAATTTAAGATAAGAATGAGATGAGCATTGACTTATCAGAAGATTTAGAGTAATATTTAATGTCACAGGCTTAAATGTCTGTGACATACCTTTGGGGTAGTAATGGTTTCGACAGGGATCTTGCAGCTGGAGAAGCTATCCGAAAGCAGCCGCGTCAAGGCGCAAACTTAAATGTAAACGCTAACAACGATTACGAACTCGCTGCAGCCTGAGTGCTGAAGCCGTCATCCCGGGATTACCCATGGTTCCGGATCCTGACGTCATCCTCATGGGAAACGACACTGGCAAAGCTTTGAGCCTGTGGGCGTAATATGAAGCTACTGAATCCGTCAGAATGCACTTCTCCGGGCGGTGGAGGGAATGCTAATTGAAGTGATATGATAGTAGAAGGACAGGGAATAGGTTTTTGGACACGGGTTCGACTCCCGTCTACTCCACTCAGAGTGCTGAATTACAAATGTGATTCAGCACTTTTTTTAGTACTATTTTAAGATTTATTGAAAGCACAATTATATTTCACTATAATTAAATTAGGCAAAGTGTATATGGGGGTGAGGTATGAGTGACAGTAATCTTACAGTAGAGGGTTTTAAATTCAACTCAACTACAGATGCTGAGGCAGCACGCGAGGAATTAAAAAGAATCGCTTATATAGAAGAACATATAAACTATGAAAATCCGGAAAATGTTCTGACAATATATAAAAAAGTTATATCGAACAGGATATTTGTAACGCCAATAGGCTACGATTATCTAAAAAAAATCCAAAAGTTTTTGAAAGATTCTCCTGATATAGATGACGCTGATATCTGTCCGCTTCCATTGAATAATGTCTATGTATTGGAGAAGGAGATGAAAGAAGCACCAAAGCCTAAGCCAAAGATCATACCGGCTAAGAAGAGGAACAAAGAGCAGGATAGGCTGTTTATTTCTCTTGCAGTTAATGCAGCGTTGGTCGTATTATTGGTGGCAACATTTATCATGGCTATGACATCGGATAATCCCAATGTGATCAATTATAAAACAAATCTTGAAAACAGATATTCACAATGGGAAGCTGAATTGCAGGAAAGAGAAAAGACTGTACGTGAAAAAGAACAGGAATTAAATATTGCTAAAGAGTAATTTTTCACAAAAATGACATAGCGTTCTAATATGATAAAGCATAAAAGAAATACGAAGAGGTGCATTTATGGATAAAGTAAAGATTCTTATGGTAGATGATGAAAGCAGAATGCGTAAGCTTGTAAGTGATTTCCTTGTAAAAAAGGGATATTCAGTAGTTGAAGCAGCTGATGGAGCTGAAGCACTGGATACATTTTTTGCACAAAAGGATATCTCATTAATAATATTAGACGTTATGATGCCTAAGATGGATGGATGGCAGGTGCTTAAAGAGGTTAGAAATTATTCAAAAATACCGGTTATAATGCTGACTGCAAAAACTGAAGAAAGAGATGAACTTCAGGGATTTGAAAATGGTGCCGATGAATATATTGCAAAACCTTTTTCGCCGAAGATATTGATGGCTCGTGTAGATGCATTGCTTAGAAGATCTAATATCCTTAATGACGAGGAAAGGATAGAAGCAGGCGGAATAGTGATAGATGAAGCTGCTCATTCGGTAACTATCGAAGGTGAACAGGTGGATCTTTCGTTTAAGGAATTTGAGTTGCTTACATACTTCATGAAAAATGAAGGAATCGCACTTTCAAGAGAAAAGATCCTTAACAATGTATGGAATTATGATTATTTCGGCGATGCAAGAACTATCGATACACATGTAAAGAAACTTCGTTCAAAGCTCGGAAACCACGGAGAGTGTATAAAAACAATCTGGGGCATGGGATACAAGTTTGAGGCACCGAAGGAATGAAAAAAAATCTGAAAAAAGCGCATTCGATAAGAATGCAGTTCGCGTTGATCTTTATAGGATTAATGACATGCACATTAACTTTATATTGGATAATCAACACTTTATTCCTTGAGAAATATTATACGCAGACGAGTCAGCAGAAACTGGTGGAGGCGTATTATAATATTGACGAAATAATAACCGGAGATACGGAAATATCTGATGAAAATGCTGTTAATCTGAGAAGACTCTGTAATACCGGAAATATAAACATGGCAGTTGTTTCACCATCAATGAGGATAGTATTTTCTACATCAGATAAAGAAGATCTGATGGTAATGCGCCTTTTGGATCACGTATTTGATTATGATTTTAATGCATTTGCTCCAAGTGAAAATGGAATAAACGGACAGAAAGATAAGAAAAAACCGGATAAGGATAATCAGAAAAAACTTATAAAGACAGATGATTTCGAAGTGATGATATCGACAGATCCGCGAATGAATATGGATTATCTTGAATTATGGGGAAGCATAGGCACTGGTGATTTCATAATAATGAGAACTACGCTTGCCGGTATAAAAGAAAGTGTTGGTATTTCAAATAGATTTCTGGGATACATTGGTATCTTTATGATCATCATTTGTGGTGTGATCACCTGGTTTATAACAACTAAGATTACTAAACCGATACTTGAACTCGCAGATATTTCTGAGAAAATGGCCCATCTTGATTTTAATGTAAAGTACGAGCATGGTGGGAATAATGAGATAGCGATTCTTGGAAATCATATGAATGAGCTTTCGGAGACGCTGGAAGAAACAATCTCAGAATTAAAAACAGCAAATAATGAGATGAAGCGTGATATGGAGAAAAAGGAAAAGCTGAATAATATGCGGCTTGAATTCCTTTCAAATGTTGCGCATGAGCTTAAAACACCTATTGCATTAGTACAGGGATATGCTGAAGGCCTCAGAGATAATGTTAACGATGATGAGGAAAGTAAAAATTTCTATTGTGATGTTATCATTGATGAAGCACAGAAGATGAATCAAATGGTTAAAAATCTTATGACTCTTAATCAATTGGAATTTGGAGAAGATGAAATAACCGTTGAAAGATTTAATATAGTTGAGCTCATAAGAAATTATATGCAGTCAAGTGATATAATGCTTAAGCAAAATGGCATTTCGGCAAATTTTGAAGAAAGTGAGCCGTTCTATGTATGGGCTGATGAATTTAAGGTTGAAGAAGTATTTACAAACTATTTCAGCAACGCTATACATTATTGCACATATCCTGCTGATAAGCCGGATTCAAGAGAAAAACGAATAGAAGTTACTCTTGAACGTAAAGGAGATGTGGTCAGAATCTCCGTATTTAACACAGGAAATCCTATACCAGAAGATTCTTTGAACCATCTTTGGGAAAAGTTCTATAAGGTAGATAAGGCTAGAACTCATGAATACGGTGGTTCAGGCATAGGCCTTTCAATCGTTAAAGCAATTATGAATGCTATGAATAATAATTATGGTGTTATAAACTATGGGAACGGGGTGGCGTTCTGGTTTGAACTTGATTGCAACGGAGAAAAGGGCTGACGTGTATTGAGGAGGAAAAAATGAAGAAAAGGGTGATTTTCCTATTTGCAGTTGCAGGTTGTGTAATATCATTAACGGCATGTGCCTCTCAGCAAATCGAGATGAGTGAGGAAGATGAACAGAAGGTTGTGAATTATGCAGCTGATGTGATAGCAGAGCATAATGTTGCAGTGGAAAGTTCTCTTGCTAATATTACAGATTCAGATAAGGTAAGGATAGTAAAACTTGATCTGGCGGCAGCGGGTGTAACCGATTCTTCTACAGAGGAGGCAACTGAAAATGCTGAGGGAGAAAGTGCTCCGGAAATGGAAAACTCTGTTGGAATGGCAGAAAACAGCGAGACAGAAGAAACTGTTCAAAATGTAAGTATTGCTCAGGCATTAGGCATATCGGATTTCGATATTGCATATACCAGCTACGAAATAACAGATGAATATCCTAAAGCTGATTCATCAGAATCGTCAATGAACTTTACAATAAGCCCTGGCGCGGCTGATGATAAGTTGCTTGTTCTTCATTTTAATATTTTTAATTCGTCAGATGAAACTAAAAATTGCGATATATTAGATCTGACACCATCGTTCAGACTTGGGTTAAATGATAAAAAACACAGTTTCCTGACTACTCTGCTCTTGAATGATCTTGCTACATTTGATCACGATATAGAGGCCGGTCAGGCAGAAGATGCTGTTTTAATTGCTGAGATAAGCAGTGAAAAAGCAGAATCAATAGAATCTCTTACTTTGATTGTTAGGACTGAAACAGAAAATTATGAGATTGCATTAGAATAAAAACAATAATGAGATTATTCCCTGAATGAAATAAAATGAATTCATTCAGGGAATTTTTATTTTTTTTTGAGAAAAATGTTGACAGATATGTTATGAAGTGATAATATAACACTTGTCGTCGCGAGGCGACAGTAAATAAAACACTCAGAAAGCCAGTAAATAAGCGGTTTGAAGAGAGAAGAACATTGACAAATAAACAGCAATGCAACCCTGAAAATTCAGAAGCGTCGAAGAGACGTGAAGAG
>JAILMH010000033.1 GCA_024692715.1 Lachnospiraceae bacterium | reverse complement strand
GTGCTAAAACATGTGTAGTTGCAGTAAATGTTAATTTTCTAACATGACTTTTTCCATCAAATCCGATGCAAAACCGACGTAATTTATATATTTTTGTATACAATTTAGTCATTTTCCCTATATTCATGGGTTTTATGCGGTCCATGCATATTATGCAATCGTTAAAGTGCATGTATTTTATTTAATACTTTAGCAATTTTCACGATCATGGTCTTTTTTATGTACATGACAAATTTCGCAGGATTCGACAAAAGAACATAAAGTGTTATACACAAACAATACAGCAAAAAAGCCAAAGAAAACTTAATCAAAAGTCTTCTTTGGCTTATTATCACAAGGTCATCAGATACCTACCGGAATAGGATTTTCTGAACTTCCTTCATCCTTATTTTCATCAACGCTTTCGGAAAGAGCCTCAAACTCAGCCTGTTCACGGAAGTCCTCTACCTTTTCAGGGTTGAGTCTCGGGAGTTCCTCAAGGGACTGTACTCCGAATACTCTTAAAAACTCTTCCGTAGTTCCGAAAAGGATCGGTCTTCCCGGCGCATCCAGTCTTCCGAGTTCCTGGATCAGATTATACTCCAGAAGCTTATCTACCGCATGGCTGGAGCTGACTCCTCTGATATGCTCTATCTGGAGTCTTGTCACCGGCTGCTTGTAAGCTACTATGGAAAGTGTTTCAAGGACCGAATCTGAAAGATGGTAGGTTCTGGGTGCATTTGCAACCTTTACCAGATAATCATAAAGTTCAGTCTTTGTGCAGAGCTGAAGTGAATCTTCCAGATGGATCAGCATTACGCCGCTCTCCTCTTTCTCATATTTCTTTTCCAGTTCTGCCGCTGCTTTATTTACTTCCTCAACCGATACTTCCGCGACTTCGGCAAGCTTCTTGATCTCAACTGCCGAACCCAGAGTAAATAAAACTGCTTCGATTATTGACTTTAATTTCTTCTGTTCCATCCTTACCTTCTGTTAAAAAATATTTTTGCAGACGATCAGGCTGCCTTTCTTACTGTAATGACGATCTCGTCACCGTCCTGCTCCGCATTTAAGTTTCCATGACGGATAAGCTCCAGGACGCTTAAAAAAGTAACGATGATCGAAAGCCTGTCTTTGCTGTCTGCGAGAAGTTCTCTAAAGCTGAAGGCTTCCCTGCTCTCCGCATACTTACGGATCTCTTCGGTTCTTTCCTCCAGGCTTATCTCTTCTTTTTCGATCTTTCCGAACTTTGAACGTATCGGGTCGATCTTGTCCTCCTGCCGTTTCATCGTTTCATGGAAAATACGGCTCAGAGCTGCAAGGGTCGTACCGTTTAAGAGTACATCATAGTCAACAGGCGGCTTCACATTTTTAAGCTCTTCCGGCATGGTAGCCGGCTTGAACATAGCGTGCGCTGCGTCCTGCTGCATATCCTTCAGCTCATAGGACATATATTTATAAATCTTATATTCCAGCAGCTGCTGAACAAGTTCTGATCGGGGATCGACTTCTTCACCCTCTTCATCAACTTCCTTCGGCAGCAGCATCTTACACTTGATATCAAGGAGTGTAGTCGCCATAACAAGAAATTCACTCATGATATCCATATCTGCCTTCCTCATGGAGTCCAGATATTCAAGATACTGTTTTGTGATCAGCGAGATCGGGATGTCATAAATATCAACTTTATTTTTGTCGATCAGATGAAGGAGCAGATCCAGCGGTCCCTCAAATGCCTCAAGTTTTACCTCAAGTGCCATCTCTTACCTCTCGTACCAGTTCTTGTCAGCTACTGCGCTTCCGCGCTCCGAAAAATCAATCTTTAGATCAAAATCATCATTTTCCGGTATCTCAATATCGAAATCATCCTCTGCACGTTCTTTCTTCATCTCGGAAGTACGGGACTCAGTCCTCATATTCCTGTGCAGGACGAAATCTTCCGGAAGGCGTTTCCTTTTTGCAAAAGACGACTTCGCAGGTGCCGGCTGCTGTTTTTCAGCCGAGCCATACTCCATCGGAAGTTTCATATTTTATGACAGCTCCTTACTTCTTCTGGAAAATATCCTCTATATTGAATCCGAAAATAGTTGTACGGAATCCATTGTAGATATCTTCATAGGGTGCCGCGCTTATCTGCGACTTGGGGAAGGCTGCTCTCCACTGTCCCGTTACAGTGTCTGCGAAGATCCTGTCATCATCAGGATGTCCGTTTGACAGCAGAGACGGAAGTACATAGAAAACCATCATACACTGCATATCCATAAGCTTATTTGACTTATTAAACATGCCTGCATTCTCATATTCGTTCTTTGCATATGAAATGAGAGCAAGTGCAGCGCTCTGCATCTCTTCTTCTTTATTTTCTGAATCATACATAGCGACGATCTCTTCATTTACGTCTGCTACGCGGCTGCGGTATTCATTAAAGAAATCCTCGTAGTATTTCTTTTTGAAGTTACGCATTCCCTCTTTGAATCCGATCTTTGATAAAAGATGGGGTATGATCTTTTCAAGCTTCTGTGACATTCCGGAGTCCTCCATATCCCTTTATAAATCAGTTACAAATCTTACTCGTTCCAGTTGTGGTAAACAGCCTGAACGTCGTCATCCTCATCAAGAAGATCAAGGATTCTCTGGATCTTTGTGATGGACTCTTCGTCTGTTACATCTACATAGTTCTGCGGGATCTTTGTAACCTCAGCAGATACCATCGGGATTCCTGCTTCCTTAAGTGCCTTCTCAACTTCCTCAAATGCATCGGGAGTTGTCAGGATCTCGTAGCTGTCATCCTCTTCGTTGAAATCATCAGCGCCTGCATCAAGAGCAGTCATCATGAGATCATCAGCAGCTCCTTCGTACTCTTCCTTATCAACGATGATCTGTCCCTTGTCATCGAACATGAAGGATACGCATCCCTGTGTACCAAGGTTTCCGCTTCCCTTTGTAAATGCAGAACGAACGTTAGCTGCTGTACGGTTCTTATTATCTGTAAGGCAGTTTACGATGATAGCTGTACCTGCAGGACCATATCCCTCGTATGTGCAGTACTCGTAGTTTACGCTTGCGCCTTCACCGGATGCCTTCTTGATACCACGCTCGATAGTGTCGTTCGGCATGTTGGAAGCCTTTGCCTTTGCGATAACCTGAGCAAGCTTAAAGTTGTTGTTCGGGTCCGGGCCGCCCTCTTTTACAGCAACTGCGATCTCACGACCGATGATAGTAAAAATCTTTCCCTTTGCAGCATCATTCTTTTCCTTCTTGTGCTTGATGTTTGCAAATTTTGAATGTCCTGACATAAATCTAAAAACTCCTTATCTTTAATAAAACTTTAATTAATCAACCTTAATCTATATTCTGATCAGGTCCCGGGTCAACGGGCTCAGCGCCTTCATCCGGGATCTTCTCAACACGCACCGTACGAATAACACGTCCCTTTACGCTGGCAATTCTGAACCTGTATCCTCCATATTCTGTCTCAAAATCTTCTCCGCTCTTCGGAACATGACCTAAACGGTCTGTCATAAAGCCGTTCAGCGTTTCATATCCCTCATCAGGAAACTCGATCCCGAGACGTTCTGAAACCTCTTCAAGCTGGACAAGCCCTTCAATGATAAAGGTATTGTCTCCCTGCCTGCGGATCTTTAATTCCTCGTCATCATATTCATCGAGAATATTTCCGACTATTTCTTCTAAGATGTCCTCCATCGCAACTATCCCGGAGGTCTGGCCGTACTCATCCACGACTATTACCATGTGGATCTTATTCTGCTGCATTGTATTAAAAAGCGAGTCGATCTTTCTAGTCTCCGGAATGAACCTTGCTTCCTTGATCAGTCCTTTTATCTCAGAGATCTTTTTCTGACGCAGATCCGGTCTTACATTATACTTCATGGTATCCTTAAAGTGCAGAATACCGATTATGTTATCAATATTATCTTCGTATACGGGATAACGAGATTTGTTGTCTTCAAGCATGGAATCCACGACCTGTTCAAGGGTCTCTGACCCGTCTATCGCGATTATATTCTCACGATGAGTCATTATATCCTGCGCTTCCTTATCGCCGAATTCAAAGATATTAGAAATCATCTCAGCCTCAGATGCTTCTATGACACCTTTTTCATGGCCTTCATTTACAATGGAGATAATGTCTTTTTCATCTATTTTGTTTTTATTAAATAAACCTTTTAATTTTGAAAACATTTATCGAATTCGTCTCTAACCGAAACAACTTTCCCCCGCTTCAAATAAATTCTTGGTATTCTTCTTCCAAGATCACATGCGAGCTCATAATTAAATCTTCCGGAGATTTCTCCCAGCTCTTCCATTGTGATCTCCTCCGCACCATCCCTGCCGATAAGCGTGACCTCATCGCCCTCTGATGCTTCAGGAATACCTGTGACATCAACCATAAACTGATCCATGCACACACGCCCGATTATAGGTGCCTTTTTCCCGTGGATCAGAACATACCCTTTGTTCGAAAGCATACGCGGATATCCGTCTCCGTAGCCAACCGGAATAGTAGCTATCCGTGTATTTTCACCGGCAGTATATGTGCCGCCGTAGCTGACTCCCGCTCCGGGTACAGTATATTTAATATAAACGATATGGCTTTTGAGTGCAAGCAGTGGTTTTAGCGGAACTATGTCACGCTCCACCTCATCGGACGGCCAAAGCCCGTAAAGAGTGATGCCTGCGCGCACCATATCCATATTGGCATCCTTAAATCTGATGAGTCCTGCTGAGTTAGAACAATGATGAATTTTGAAGCTTACTCCGTTCTTTTCCAGAAGTTCTATAAAACTTCTGAATTTTTCTATCTGAATCTCAGTAGGCTCGGTATCTGTCATATCCGCCTTTGCGAAATGTGTGAATACACCCTCCATTTCAACATTCGGCAATGCCGCCATCTTTTTAACAAGCTCCAGCGACGAAACGTCCGGACGTACTCCGATACGGCTCATTCCGGTATCCACAGCAAGGTGAAAATGCACTGTTTTACCAAGCTTAACAGCAGCCTTTGAAAGCTCCTCAGCCTGATCTTCTCTGAAAACAGCCGGACGTACATCATTTTCTATAAGACATTCATAGGTTTCAGGAAAAGTATATCCAAGAATCAATATGGGCTTTTTAATCCCGGCCTTTCTGAGTTCCAGCGCTTCCTCTGCCACAGCTACAGCATATCCGAAAAGATAATCTGTAGCTTCAATTTCTTTTGCCACTTCGATCGCTCCATGACCATAGGCATTGGTTTTTATAACTGCCATCATTTTAGTCTCAGGATCAATATTACTGCGCATTGACTCCATATTAAATCTTAATGCATCCATATCTACAGTTGCATATACGCGCTCAAATTTTTTCATTTTTGCGATTCTCCTCCCAGCCAAATGCCGATATAGAGGATATTATATCACCGCTAAGCATTGTGTGCGCACCAAATTTTTCTGAAGCGATATCTCCCGCTGCGCCGTGAAGATATACCCCACGCCACGCAGCATCTCCGAGTCCGACCCCCTGCGCCGTAAGAGAGCCTATCATTCCCGCAAGCACATCACCGCTTCCGGCTGTGGCCATACCGCTGTTCCCCGAAGTATTTATCACGGCCTTGCCTGCCGGAAATGCCGTTACAGTCCTTGCGTCTTTGAGCACCGTCACAACTCCGTGTGCCATCGAGAAATCTCTTGCAGTTCCGATCGGATCAGCTTTTATTTCCTTGATTCCAAGCCCGGTGAGCCTCGACATCTCTCCTACGTGCGGAGTAATGACCGCATCCACCGAAAGTTCATCGAGAACACTGCAGTCTTCTGCGATAAGATTTAAGGCATCCGCATCAAGTATGAGCGGTACAGCCGCTTCTTTCAGCACAAGCCTTAAAATGTGCTCAGAAATTTCTCCCGTTCCAAGCCCGGGGCCGACCACTGCGCAGGTACACCATCCAAGAGACTCTCTTAATTTTGAATTGATTCCGGTTTCAGAAGAATACGTCGTTATAAGCGCCTCCGGAAGACCAATCTGTATTGCTGTTCTGTTATTTTCATGGGTGAACACCCTGACCATGCCGCATCCAAGGCAAAGCGCCGCCCTGGCGGCCAGAAGCGCAGCTCCGCAGATATTTTCAGAGCCGGCTATGACAAGTACTTTTCCGTAAGTACCCTTGTTTGAATTTTTCTTTCTCGCCGGAAGCAGCGCATCACAAGGCTCCGGTGCCATGATCCCCGGGGCTGTATCAAAGGATCTGTCGGTAATCCCTATAGATGCCACCTTTACCCTTCCCGCATACTCAGTTCCCGGAAAAAGCAGTGTGCCCGGCTTCTCATAAGCGCACGCCACCGTAACATCCGCCTCAACAGCCACTCCGCAGACCATTCCCGTATCTGCGTTTATCCCGCTCGGGATATCTATGCTTATGACCTTTGCTCCATTGCGGTGTTTCTCATTAATCGACTCTATAGCCTGAGCAAATCTTCCTGCAACATCTCTATTAAGAGAAACACCGAAAATACCGTCAATTATATAATCATAGTCATTTTCCGGGATACTCTCTAAAAGCTCAACCCCATCGGTAAGTGCTTCAACCGCAAATATCTGCTCCTCTTCAGTCTGCGAGCATTTTTTTCTCTCTCCGATAAGGCAGAAATCAACTTCTATCCCTCTCTCTATTAAAATCCTGCCTGCCGCAAATGCGTCTCCGCCATTATTACCGGTTCCTGCAGCTACAAGTACTCTGCCGCCTGAAATTTCCTCCGCCACTGCCAGCGCAGCTCTCTCCATAAGAACAATCGAGCGTACATGCATTTTAGATGATGTACGCTCGTCTGCTTTCTTCATTTCGTATGATGTGGGAATATATCTCATGATTACTGCTCCTTCAATTCAGTATCCTGAGCTGATCCCCCTCTTGACTGCTCAGTCTTTTTACGCTCTCTTTCCTCAATGATCGCCTCATGTCTCGCGATCATCTCATTTTTCTGCGCTTCGATATCATACTCGATGTCGAACATATCCATGACATCAGGTCCAAAAATATCCTGAAGCCACGAGTATATCTCAACATTTACGATTTCCATATGCTGCTTCTGAAGTATACGCCGTTTTAGTTCAACACGCATTTCCTTTATCCATTTTCCAATGGAGATTATATCCTTTGTATTGTCCTTCAGCAGAGCATAACATTCTTCCATCGTTAAAAGCATGAGCTCTTTATTCACGTCCTGGATCTGACGCGGAAGCTCTAAAAGCTCATCCTCATAGTCCTCCATTTTTTCATTGGTCTCATCTATGAGCCGCTTGCTCTCATCTACTATTTTATTTGCCTTAGAATTGGACTCATCCTGGGCCGCAGACATATTTGCCACGATCCCGCTCATAAGATCCTGCTTTATTTTTTTAAGGTCTTTCAGCTCAGAATTCAGCTTACCCTGCCTCGCCATAAGCTCATTCAGCTTTTTTTCAAGCTTTTCCATCTCCTTTGACTCTTCAGCCTGAGTAAAAAGCTTATGCCACTTATTATCGAGTGTAAGTATCGGAATCCGCCTGCTGTTTATCGCGTCATGGAACTTCCCCTCTTTAGCCATACGCCTGCTCCTTTATTTACCCTTTCTTACCATGCCTTTCCTCGTACTGGTTCAGGTTATAAGAAAGTCTCATAAGGCTTTCTGAAAGATGCACACTTTCAACCATTACATTGTCCGGAATGTCCAGATCAACGTGTGAAAAATTCCAGATTGCCTTGATACCGCAGTCAACAAGGATTTTAGCCACTTCCACAGCAGCAGCCTTAGGTATGGCTATTACAGCCACATCTATGTTATTAGCTTTAACAAATTCAGGTATATCCTTCATGGGCATGATAGGTATCTCTCTTATCTTTGTACCCTGAAGTGCAGGATTAACATCAAAAATACCTTTCATGTAAAAGCCACGCTTCTCAAAATTCGTGTAGCCTGCAAGGGCTCTTCCAAGGTTACCTGCACCGACCAGAATAAGATTATGCTTCTGATCGAGTCCCAAGATCTTACCGATCTCATCGTACAGATAGCTCACGTTATAGCCGTAGCCCTGCTGACCGAAACCGCCAAAATTGTTAAGATCCTGACGTATCTGAGATGCTGTTACATGCATCATCTCGGAAAGATCCTGAGATGATATTTTTTCCACTCCCACATCCTTGAGTTCGCCGAGATATCTAAAATATCTCGGGAGCCGTCTGATAACAGCTCTGGAAATATCTTTGTTTGCCACTTTAATTGCCTCCAATGCATTGTGTTTACGTTCCTGCGGGCGGCACAATGCTGTTCTTTCAAATTTTTAAGAAGTCTGTTATACTATCTCATTGGGTTATAAGCCCATCCCCGCTTATAGTCTTTTATAAGTATAATAGTTTGTTAAGTTATTGTCAAACTATCGGACCACAAGTTTATGCAACTTTATGCAACTTAATACATATTTATGCATAGTTTAGAGGAAGTTTATGATTTTACAAGTATATAACATTGAAAAAATATTTGTCGGGAAAACCATCCTGAATGGATGCTCCTTTCATATAGAAGAAAACGAAAAATGTGCCCTGGTCGGAATGAATGGCGCGGGAAAATCCACCATGCTGAAAATAATCACCGGTGAATTAGCTCCGGATGACGGGGAAGTCACCTTCGCCCAAGGTTCAACTTTCGGCTATCTTGCCCAGCAGGAAGCTGTTCGTTCGGATAATACTATATACGATGAAGTGCTATCCGTAAAGCAGGAACTTTTAAATGAAGAGACAGAAATGCGCTCCCTCGAGGAAGAAATGAAGCATTTAGAGGGTGATGAATTACAGGCCAAGATGAACCGCTACTCCGCTCTGACCCACGATTTCGAGCTCAATAACGGCTATGCCATACAGAGTGAAGTTACCGGTATCCTTAAAGGTCTCGGCTTTTCAGAAGATGAATTCAGCAAACGCATAAACACCCTTTCCGGTGGCCAGAAGACCCGTGTGGCTTTAGGTAAGCTTCTTCTTTCAAAGCCCGATCTCATCATGCTCGATGAGCCTACAAACCACCTTGACATGGCTTCTATCGAATGGCTCGAGACTTTCCTTAAGAACTACCCGGGTGCAGTACTCATCGTCGCCCACGACAGATATTTCCTCGATAAGATAGTTACGAAAGTCGTCGAGATAGAAGCGGGGTCGGCAAGGACCTTTACCGGAAACTACTCTGCTTATGCGGAAAAGAAAAAACAGCTTAGAGATGCCGAATTAAAGGCCTACCTCAATCAGCAGGCCGAGATAAAACATCAGGAGGCTGTCATCACAAAACTCAAGCAGTTCAACCGTGAAAAATCAATAAAGCGGGCCGAATCCCGCGAAAAGATGCTCTCAAAGGTTGAAGTTCTTGAAAAACCTCAGGACTTAAACGATGCCATGAACCTTTCGATCACACCATCCATCGAAAGCGGAAATGACGTACTCACAGTTGAAGAGCTTTCAAAGTCTTTCCCTGAGAATCCGCTTTTCCAGAACATCTCATTTGAGATAAAGAAAGGCGAAAGAGTTGCCCTCATCGGAAACAACGGAACCGGAAAGACTACAATGCTTAAGATAATAAATAACATGGAGCGGGCAGATTCCGGTGTATTCCGTCTCGGAACCAACGTAAAGATAGGCTACTACGATCAGGAGCATCAGGTTTTACACGCAGAGAAAACACTGTTTCAGGAAATTTCCGACGCATATCCTACGCTTAATAACACAAAGATCCGCAACACCCTCGCCTCTTTCCTTTTCACAGGTGATGATGTGTATAAGCTGATCGGCGATCTTTCCGGCGGAGAGCGCGGACGTATGTCACTTGCAAAGCTCATGCTTTCAAATGCAAATTTCCTGCTTCTTGATGAGCCCACCAACCACCTTGATATCACTTCCAAGGAGATACTTGAAAACGCCCTTAACTCATATACAGGAACAGTATTCTACGTAAGCCATGACCGTTATTTTGTAAATCAGACCGCCACAAGGATCCTTGATCTCACCGGCCATACGATAATCAATTACATCGGAAACTACGATTACTACCTTGAGAAAAAGGATGAGCTTACAAACAGCTATCTTGGTACCGAATCCGACACCGGGCACCTCACTGCTGCCACCAATGCCAAGTCCGCAGAGCCTACTGAAAATAAGCTTTCATGGGAAGAGAGCAAGGCACAGCAGGCCAAGATCAGAAAGATAAAGAATGAGATCAAGAAGTGCGAAGACACTATCGAAAAAAATGAGACACGTTCTGCTGAAATAGACGAGCTTCTTACACACGAAGATATCGCCCGTAACGTTTCAGAATGCACAAAGCTCTCTAATGAGCAGGCAGAGCTTATGCGCGAAAATGATGAGCTCATGGAGAAATGGGAAAATCTTTCCGCTGAGCTCGAAGAGATCGAAGGCTGATAAATAGCCATAAATAATAAATCCCATCACTTCAAACCGAAGTGATGGGTCTTTTTTTATGCTTCCAGTCTCTTTCTGATAGCTTTTATAAAGTTTTCAGTATTGAGTACTGTCGGATTTTCTATTGTTGTAATGAGCGCAAGATCCTTGGTCATTTCACCCGCTTCGATAGTATCAAGTGTCGCCTTTTCAAGCTTGTCTGCAAATTCCTGCAGATCCTTAAGGCCGTCAAGCTCTCCTCTTTTTCTCAAAGCGCCGCTCCATGCAAAGATAGTGGCAACCGAGTTCGTGCTTGTCTCTTCGCCTTTAAGATGCTTGTAGTAATGCCTCATGACTGTTCCATGGGCAGCTTCATATTCGTATTTACCATCCGGTGAAACAAGTACTGAAGTCATCATTGCAAGTGAACCAAAGGCCGAAGCCATCATGTCACTCATAACATCTCCGTCATAGTTCTTGCAGGCCCAGATAAATCCTCCCTTTGACTTCATGACTCTGGCTACGGCATCATCGATGAGCGTATAGAAATATGTGATCCCCGCTGCCTCGAACTTTTCCTTAAATTCTGTATCATAGACATTCTGGAAAATATCTCTGAAATCAGCATCATAGATCTTAGAGATAGTATCCTTTGAAGCAAACCAGAGATCCTGCTTCACTGAAAGAGCGTAGTTAAAGCAGCTTCTTGCAAAGCTTGTGATCGACTTATCGATATTGTGCATTCCCTGGATCACACCAGGACCCTTGAAATCAAAGATAGTTTTTCTGATCTCTTTTCCGTCCTCACCTGTAAATACAAGCTCAGCCTTACCGGCTCCCGGAACCTTTATTTCTGTATTTTTATAAACATCGCCATAGGCATGACGCGCAAGTGTGATAGGCTTCTCCCAGTTTGAAACATGTGGTGTTATGCCCTTTACAATGATGGGAGCTCTGAAAACTGTTCCATCCATTATTGCACGTATAGTTCCGTTAGGGCTCTTATACATCTCATGGAGATCATATTCCTTCACTCTCGCATCATTAGGAGTAATTGTTGCACACTTTACAGCAACTCCATATTTATTTGCCGCATTAGCAGCATCGATCGTTACCTGATCCCTTGTTTCATCACGGTACGGCAGCCCAAGATCATAATACTCTGTTTTAAGATCAACAAACGGTGTGAGAAGCTCATCCTTGATCAGCTTCCAGATGATCCTTGTCATCTCATCTCCGTCCATCTCAACAAGCGGTGTTGTCATCTGAATCTTAGCCAATTTTACTCTCCTTTTTACCTGCTGCTTTCTTAGTTTCTTCTTTTTCAATAAGCTCCTTAAGCCCATTATCCATGGCATTTTTCAGAGCATTTTCAATATGCTCATGTGCCAAGCGTTCAGCCTCATCTGCATCATTTCTCCTGATAGCATCAGCTATGAGCTTATGTTCTTCATTACTGATTTTACCACGATTTGCAGTTGATAACGAAATTTTTCTCACCATGTGAAGATATTGATGAAAATCATTCAGGAGCAGTTCCAGCCTCTTAGAACCTGACGCAGCGTACATAAGCTGATGAAACTGCGAATCAAGCTCTGTGACCTTTTCAAAATGCTCGCGCTTTGCATGAAAATCAGACATATACAATATCTCCTCCATTTCATCCATCTGCGCATCTGTAATATGTTCACACGCAAGTCTTGCCGCAAGTCCCTCAAGACGGGTACGTATCTCATAGATATCATACACATCCTTAGGCGAAATTCCCTCGACTATAGCACCCTTATTGGGAACGATCGCAATAAGCCCCTCCAGCTCAAGCTGATGAAATGCATCTCTTACAGGAGTACGGCTCACACCATATTCCTCGCCTATCGCGACCTCCTTAAGCTCATCCCCTGCTTTGTAACGGCCATTAAGAATATCCTCTCGAAGCTGTTTATAAACACGCCCCCGGAGTGAAAACTTATCGGTTACCTCTCTCTGAAGATTTTCTTCCATAGCTCCTCCGATTCTCATTACCGCATCTCCCTAACTTTTACACGAACCTTTTATGCCTTTTCTATCTCTGTAGCCCCCGACAATACCCGCATTGCATCACTTCTCCACAGAATTAACGCACTAAAGCGAAAAAATATAAAAAAATAAGCCCTTATAAAGCCGATTTATGTGTATCATTGTATGCAATTATACAAGAGCCTGTCAAGAGACAAATTTAATCATATTTTTTGACCTTTGATAGTTTATGTCATGTATACTATATTATTTAAAGCTAACAAAAAAAGCTCTCCGTCATGTATACCACAGCTGATTCTAAAGAAATGTTATAATGCAGTTAAGAAGGGGGTATACGCTATGACTATTGAAGAAATCATTCAGGCTGCTTCTGAAGCTGCCGGTGAAGGCTCTTACGAAAAAGAATTTGATCTTATCCAAAAAGGTCTCAGACTTGAGCCTGATAATTATGAGCTCTACTATATGCTCGGGGAATGGTATTTCTACCGGAATATCGATCTTTCATATCTTTGTTTTGAGCATGCCGGGTTTTATGCCGAAGCATCAAATGCCCCGGAAGAAGATCTTAAAACCATTCATACCGGGATTGAAAAGCTTAAAGAGCATGGAAATCCCACAGTCAAAGATACTTCCATCGTTATACTCTCCTACAATGACTGCGAACTCATGAAGGCAAATCTCGAAGCCATTCGAAAATATACAGATCCGAAACATACTAAAACTATAGTTGTGGACAATGCTTCCACAGACGGCGTCGCAGAATGGCTCAGTGAGCAGCCTGACATACTGTGTTTACTTTCAAAGACCAATGATGGTTTTTCAAAAGGCTGCAATAAAGGCTTCTCTCTTTCCGAAAAGGGCTCTGATATACTTTTCCTTAACAATGATGCCGTACTTACTCCTAATTCGCTTTTCTGGCTTCGTATGGCGCTTTACACGAGCCATGACACCGGCATGGTAAGCGGAGTTACCAACAGTGCTGTCACTCAGGAAGTCGATTTGCCCGACACTTCGCTTTCATCCTGCATGGAATTCGGACGGAAAAATAACATTCCGGACCGCAATGCACTGGAAGCCAGAGCACGCCTTACAGGCTTCGCGCTTTTGCTTAAGCACACTGCGATCGAGAGCATTCTTATAAATGATAAAGACATCTTCGACACCCGGTTCAGTCCTGCCTACTTTGAAGATGACGATCTGGGCCTGAGACTTTCCGCCGCAGGATGGAAAGAGTATCTTGTCCATAATGCATTTATCTATCACAAGGGCGGAGCAGGCTTTGACAGCCACAATCAGACGCTTATAAACAGTCGTGAAAAATTCAGAGAAAAATGGGGCTTTGATATGTGGGCCTATGAACTGCCCTGGGATGAGGCGATCGAGACTATTGACTCTTTTGAAGGAAATAAATATAAGCCATTACGCATTTTTTTAATAGGCTCAGGCATCGGCACCACTTTAGGACATCTCAAATGGCTTTACCCGAACTCAACCTGCGTCGGCTGGGAGGAAGATCCGCTCCTTGCCGGACTTTCCCGCTTCAGCGGAGATATAATATGCGATACTCTTTACGCTTTTCTCGATAAAAAAGGAACACAGCTTCCACTGCGTTCCTTTGATTACATTCTTGCGGATCTTTCAAGCCTTGACGAAGAACTCGCTTCAAAGTTCAGAGTTGTCCTTTCCGGTTTACTGGCCAGAGACGGACGAATCGTCGAGCACCTCGAATGAAGCCGAATGCTCAGAGACCACATTTTCTGAAACATTATCCGGAGAAACCGTGTTTCCCGAAACCTCCTCTGTGGTGCTCTCATCTTCATAATATCCGTCAGTGGGTATTATGAAGGCTGAGCCCGCTGCTATCTTTCCGGCTCCTATAAGCCCCTTCGGATTTTCTCTGTCTACAGGAGTATAAGAAGACTTGACTCCCCAAGTGGTATTCACCACAGAGGCCTTTGTCCCGTCCGTTTCATCCTCTTCCTGCTCTTCATCATCTGTATCCTTATTCAGCTGCTTTGCTTCATTCCCGGAAACCACAAGATTTCCGGAAGTTGTTTTCTTAACCGCAAAGCCTGAAGCCTTTGTCCTAAAGGCTGTTTTATCGACACCATATTCGATCACAAGGCCCTCCGGGCAGCCCTTAAAAGCCCCTTCCAGCACAGTGCAATCTTCGCTTTCTATTGCCACATACTTAAGATTTCTGCAGTCCCTGAATGCCGAAATATTTATCAAAGTCACAGAATTCGGTATATAGGCTGCCTCAAGCCCCGCCGCATTACAAAAAGTATACGACTCTATCTCTGTAACCTGATTTGAAACATACGCAGTTTTCATGTGCTCCGAGCCCCAGAAAGCATAGGGTTCTACCACGCTCACAGAAAACGGCATGACAAAATCCTCGTCCTGTCTGCCGGGGATATACTGCACCAGCCTTGTGGAATTAAGATTATAGAGCACATTTTCATTCAGGAAAAAGTACGCATTATTCTGATCCAGATAAAAATGATTCAGTGCCACATCTCCCGCAAATGCCCCGTTTCCTATCTCTGTGACAGTAGACGGCACAGCAAAGGTCGAAAGGGTCGAACACATGGCAAAGGCATTGTCGCCGATTACCTCGAGCCCATCCTGCAGCTTTACATTTTTAAGGCTTTCGCATCCATAAAAAGCATTATTGCCTATTTTTTTCACAGAGCCCGGTATATCGATCGTTTCAAGGGTCGTGTCCTCCCTGAAAGCCCCCGCCCCGATCTCAGTTACAGTCGAAGGGATCGTGACCTGTGTCATTCCATCAGAAATGGCGTACTTCACCAGCACGCCATTTTCAATATCCATTGAGCTCTCCGCCTCAGGATGTCCCGGTTCAACGAAGAGCACCAGCAGTGCCGCCGCTGCGGCCAGCACTGCAAGTACTATTGATATTCCCCGTTTCATAATCGCCTCTCTTTATCTGGCAGCCTTGACTCTCTGCACTGCAGGTGCCGAGATAGGGTCCCTCTTAAGGAAGAGGAACATTGAAAGCGCTGCAAGTCCAAGTGACAAGAACCACTTAGGGCTTATCGGATCACCCGTCTTCGGTGTCGAGTCAAGCGAACCGTTTGCTGAAAGGTTATTTGTATCAACATAGAAACCGTAGGTCGAGAAATGTGTCGCTGTAAACGTTGCACAGGCCTTTCCGTCGATCGTTGTAAATCTTGTCGAAAGATCCTCGAGATTTCCCGAGCTTCCCACAGCCGCTGCCTGGTTATTTCCTCCATACAGAGCTGTCTCATCCGGAAGAGGAACCGTAAGTGTTACTGAAACACCCTGAGGATCATCTATCTTCGTAGTTCCGGTCTCGTCATAAAGTGAAATATCCATTGCATAGTAACGATATGCGTCGATATTTCCGTACTCATTTTCAAGAGCCTGTCTGAACTCTGCGTCAGCCGCCGAAGACTTGGTGATCTTTACAACATAATTATCCGTCGTTCCGTTAACTGTCGCTGTTGAGTTCTCAAAATCAGTATCTCCTGAGTCTACCGGCACCTGTGTTCCTGTACTTACATATCCATTGCCGTTAGTCGGTGAGATATTTTCAGTACCGGAAACTGTATTTGTAGTAGTCGTCGTAGCTGTATCAGCTGCCGCCGTCGAGCTGCTCGATGTACTTGCTGTCGAAGAAGTACTCTTTGAAGAAGAGCTGGATGTTGTCTTCGACGAAGAGCTTGAGCTGCTCGAAGATGATGTATAAACCTTCACAACCGAGAATTTTGCTGTACCGGTACCATAGTAATATCCTATACCCTCAACTGTTACCTTACCCTTTTTATTGACCTTTACGTTATTTTCAATACTTGCAACGACGTAATCAGTTCCCTGGGTAAGCTGCGTATTTCCATCCGTGACCACAACTGTCGGAGTTGTTCTCTCTCCTGTATAAGCTGTGTTATCCGCTGTGATCGTACAGTTCTCAATTGATTTAAGGATCGAGAATGTGGCCGTGGCAGTCTTTCCGTCATAGATCGACTTACCTGTAACCGTAGCCGTTGCAGCTCCGGGTCCTATATTGCTCGAATATGCCGCTGCGTAATCAGTATTTGCCGTCAGCGTTTTACTTACATCCGTTGAAGGATGCACACTCAACGCAGGCGTCACGGTCGAGCCGGTCCAGTATTGCGATTGTATCGTACTTATTACCAGCGAATCATTGGTCGAGACTTCCAGTGGGATTATGATATACCCCTTCACCGTCGATGATGAACTCTTCGGCACGACTTTAATGTAGTACGAGCCTGCCTGACTCGGCACAGCCTTCGTCGTACAAGCCTCATCGCTGTAGTATCCCTCTATCATGTACTGACTTGTCGGAACTATCGCATTATTAGAGACCTTTAAGATATTAAATTCTTTACCCGGTGTTAAAGTTATCGTACTTCCATCCGGTGCCAGCGTTGC
>JAILMH010000056.1 GCA_024692715.1 Lachnospiraceae bacterium | reverse complement strand
TGTGAAATAACATCATCACAATGCGCGTCATGATGATGAGGCAGAGTTTTTTTAGTAGTATCCATATAAATGCTCCATTAAAGAAATTAACAAGTTTATAATCATTTAATCGTATATATCATATCATACACAGAGCATGTTTGTAATTATCATTTAAAAGTTCGCATCATTTTTGCAAATGGGCCTACTGCGTCCTGGAGATCTTCGATCGCAGTATTAAGTCCGTCAAAATCAATCGATGAAAGCTTTTGAACGGAGTTTGAAAGAGGGACAGTGTTTTCAGAGACCATTGTGTTAAGACGCTCGCTTGTCTCTGTGATACTTTGTGACATGGTCTGAATATTTGCCACAGCGATTTTGGCATCTGTGACTGTTTCATTTGCATTATGAATAAGAGAATATGCACCGGGAAGGATGAAGATTGCAGCAGCAGCTACAACTATGAGCAGCAACCCGAGGATCTGAGAGCAGCGCTTTTGATAGCGACTGCTTTTTTCTGTAGCTTCTAAAATTTGTTTTAAGAGTTCTTCCTGATTATTTTCCATACTAAAGCCTCCTTATAATTTAAGGTTATCTTGTAGCCTATATTTATTTTAACAAATACGGAGATCGATTCAACTGCCTTTAACGTTAATATGGTTTTGAGTATTATAAATGCTGCATATAAGAATTGTTGATCATATTTAATTGAATTTTATGTATTAAGTATACAATTTTGATTTAAAGCAAAAATGGTGACTAAAAGTATTGACAAATCGGCCTATTTGCGGTATTTTGACAATGAAATGTTGATTATATGCGGGTTTTGACTGACAAAATAGGTAAAAACCGTGTATTTTGGGTGTTTTAAAGAGGTTATCGTGGCATTTAATGTCAGAATGGAGGAAAAATGAACAAGACAGAGTTAGTAGCAAAGGTTGCAGAGAAAGCAGGTCTTTCTAAAAAGACAGCAGCAGAAGCTGTAGATGCATTCACAGCAGCAGTTACTGAGGCAGTAGCTGAAGGCGATAAGGTTTCTCTTATCGGATTCGGTACATTTGATGTTTCTGAGAGAGCGGCAAGAACAGGCAGAAACCCTCAGACAGGTGCAGAGATCAAAATCGCAGCATCAAAGTCAATGAAATTTAAGGCTGGTAAGGCAGTTAAGGATGCCATCAATGCCGGAAAGAAAAAGGCTAAGAAAAAGTAATTTATGAAATCGACCTGTAAAAGGTTATAGTTGGCCGTTTGTCGAAGTGGACTTCGACAGGCGGCAATTTATAAATGATGCAAAACTTAATATTAGAGATTTACATCATTAAAACTAGAGTAAAAATATTTTATGATGGGAATGAGGTAGAGAAATATGGCAAAACAGAGGAAGAGTTCAGGAAGTGCAGTAGGAAGTGCTGTGAAATCTGCAGGAAAGAGCGTTTCACAGGCTGCTGTAAAGAAGGTTGAAAGCCCAAAGACAGAGACAGTTACTGTAACAGTTAAGACTGTAGAGCCTGAGAAGGCAACCGAGGCACCTGCAGCAAAGACAGAGACAAAGAAGGCAGCTGCGGCAAAGACAGAGACAAAGAAGGCACCTGCAGCAAAGGCAGAGCCAAAGAAAGCAACTGCAAAGAAGGCAGCTCTTAAGACTTCTCTTCATGTACAGTATGCAGATAAGGATATCACAGCAGAGGATATCGTTAAGCTTGCAAAAGAAGACTGGAAGAATGTCAAGAAGAATAAGATCGCAGACCTTAAGTCACTTGAATTCTATGTAAAGCCTGAGGATAACACAGTTTACTATGTTGCTAACGGTAGTGAAGAAGGTAAGTTCACTATCTGATATGCTTATATAAAATTTTGCACCGGCAGGACCGGTGCATTTTTTATATTTAAAATACAACGAATCCTTGATATGCTCCTTATTAAGTGCTACTATAATATAGTTGTGCGAGTGTTAAATCCTTCCCACTCGGAAGAATTATAAAACTAAAGGAGATCATATTATGAATTTTAAAAAGACTTTATTCATCGCTCAGGCAGGAATAATAGCTGCCATCTATGTAGTACTCACAATTTTTGCACAGGGTTTTGACCTTGCACAGGGTGCGATCCAGTGCAGATTTTCTGAAGCGTTAACAATCCTTCCGTTTTTTACACCGGCCGCAGTTCCGGGAGTTACAATTGGATGCCTTCTTTCAAATATTTTTATCGGAAGTGCTCTTCCTGACATTATTTTTGGTACTATTGCAACCTTTATCGGATGTGTAGGAACATATATGCTCAGGAAACATCGTTTTCTCTGCTCGGTTCCTCCGGTAATTGCAAATGCACTTATCATCCCATTCGTACTTAAATATGCATACGGAATGACAGATATGATACCGTTTATGATGCTTACAGTAGGCGCAGGAGAAGTTATTACCTGCATGATCTTTGGAGAAATTCTTCTTAATGCACTTTATCCGGTGAGACATGTTGTTTTTGATGATCATCATGAAGTGATTCATTTTAAGAAAACAGTTTCGGCAGACTGATATCGCACAACAAGGGCCTTTGGCAGCAGCCAAGGGCCTTATTTTTATGCATGCAGGTTTTATTTGATTGATTAAAGTATATAAAAATAGTAAAATAAAAAGGATTGTGAAAATTTCACTAAAGGAGCAAAAAATGGAAAATCTAAATAAGCCTTTGAATATAGCGATAGCAGGAACGGGTTATGTTGGTTTATCGATCGCAACTCTGCTTGCGCAGCATAATCATGTAACTGCTGTTGATATCATTAAGGAAAAGGTGGATCTTATCAATGATAAGAAATCGCCTATTCAGGATGAATATATTGAACGTTATCTTACTGAAAAAGATCTTGATCTTACGGCAACACTTGATGGAGCAGAAGCATATCGCAATGCTGACTTTGTAATTATCGCAGCACCTACTAATTATGATTCGAAAAAGAATTATTTTGACACTTCAGCTGTAGAGGCTGTGATCGAACTTGTACTTTCAGTCAATAAAGATGCTGTAATGGTAATAAAATCAACTATCCCTGTTGGTTATACCAAGTCAGTAAGAGAAAAGTACAAGACTGATAATATTATTTTCAGCCCTGAGTTTCTTCGTGAGTCGAAGGCTCTCTATGACAATCTCTACCCGTCAAGGATCATTGTCGGAACTGATGTGGAGAATCCTGTACTTGTCGAAAAAGCTCATACATTTGCAGCTCTCCTTCAGCAGGGAGCGATAAAAGAAAATATTGAGACACTTTTTATGGGATTTACAGAAGCAGAGGCTGTTAAGCTTTTTGCCAATACATATCTCGCTCTTAGAGTTTCATATTTTAATGAGCTTGATACTTATGCAGAGTCAAAGAATCTTGATACCCAGTCGATAATCGATGGTGTCTGCCTTGACCCGAGAATCGGATCACATTATAACAATCCTTCATTCGGATACGGCGGATATTGCCTTCCAAAGGATACGAAGCAGCTTCTTGCCAACTATAAGGATGTACCGGAAAATCTTATAGAGGCGATTGTTGAGTCGAACAGGACGCGTAAGGATTTCATTGCTGATCGTGTTCTTGAACTTGCCGGTTATTATTCATATTCAGGTGAAGGAAGTTCGACAAATACTTATGACAAGAATGCTGAAAAGCAGATAACAGTAGGTGTTTATCGACTTACAATGAAGAGCAACAGTGATAATTTCCGTCAGAGCTCGATCCAGGGTGTTATGAAGAGAATCAAAGCAAAGGGTGCAAATGTCATAATTTATGAACCGACACTTGAGAACGGAAGTACATTCTTTGGCTCAAAGATCGTCAATGATCTTGATGAATTCAAGAAAGAAAGTAACTCCATCATTGCAAACAGATACAACAGCTGCCTTGATGATGTAAAGGAAAAAGTCTATACAAGGGATCTTTTCAGAAGAGATTAAGGCTTGAAGTGCATTATAGTTAAATGTAATATATTAATATGTACTTAAAAATATACCTGACGAGGTTAATAAATGGTTTTTGAAAATAAGCAGTCGCAAAGAAGCTTTTTGCTGATATTGGACGTTGCTTCGACAGTTATTTCGTTTCTGCTGGCGGTTGTGATCAGGTTTTATGACTCGGGAGACTGGGATAATATAAGGACGTGGAATAACGGACTTTATTTTATGCTGCTTGAGCTTGTAATTGCCATAGAAGTCGCGGTTTTCTTTGTAAATGAGACAAGACATCGTTCCATCAGTGTTCAGAATCCTTTCGAAAAGCTGGTAAATGTCATTAAGAATCAGATTCTTGTCATGGGCTGCCTGCTGGTGCTTTTGTATATGATAAGGCAGGGGCTGTGGGCATCAAGAGCTGTTGTCGGTATGATGTTTATATTTAATGTGCTGATAGATTTTATACTCAGGTTTTGCTATGGGCGTTTTTTATGCGGAGTGATAGCTGCAAATACTTATGTCAGTCATTATGTCCTGATCTCAAAGGCGAGTGATGCAAAGAGGATCATTACACAGATAGGGCTTCATTCTGGAAAAGAGACAGAGATCTCCGGAGTAATAGTACTTGATGATGATGCGCAGGAGCTGCCCGGTATAAATGTTCTAGGAAGGCTTTCGGAAGCAGAGGGTATACTGAAGAGAGTAAAGGCAGATGAAATAATAGTAAATCTGCATGACAACAGATGCACGGCAGAGCTCATCAGAAAACTGGAGTTGTCTAAAATGCCTGTTAACTGGATCTCTGAGTTTATGGGCAGAGATTCGGATCAAATGATGATAAAGAGGATTGGCGGAAGGTCGTTTTATCACTGGTCCGGAATGTTCAAATGCGCTCCTGTGCTGGGTATAAATTACAGTGTGACCAATATTGCGGAAGCGGTTCTTTTTATAAGGACTCATCTCGATGAACTCAGAGGGAAATATATCTGTCTTTCAAATGTTCATACAACCGTAATGGCTAATGAGAACAAGGAGTATCTAGAGATACAGAACGGAGCGGCACTCACACTTCCGGATGGTGCTCCTATAGCAAAGGTTCAGAGAGAAAACGGATTTCCTCAGGCAAAACGCGTCGCAGGACCGGATCTTATGCAGAAATGCTTTGAATCTGCACTGGATGGTGGACTTTCGATGTATTTTTATGGATCGTCAGAAAATACGATCGAAAAATTAAAGAAGAATCTTATAAATAAATATCCGGGAATCGATATCAGGGGTTTTGAATCGCCTCCTTTCAGAGAATTGACAAAGGAAGAAGATGAAGCAGCTGTAAAGCGTATAAATGATTCAGGCGCTGATATAGTATGGATAGGGCTTGGTGCTCCGAAGCAGGAAAAATGGATGGCAGAGCATCAGGGAAAAATTAAAGGCGTTATGATCGGAGTCGGAGCAGGCTTTGATTTTCATGCGGGAACTATAAAAAGGGCTCCGGAATGGGTTCAGCATATAGGTATGGAATGGTTTTTCAGACTGTTTCAAGACCCGAGAAGACTTATCAGACGCTATTTTATAACTAATGTGAAATTTATGTGGTACTTATTGATCCATAGATTTAAGAAAAACTAAGGAGATAAATATGAATCAGAATATCGAAAACGACGAAACAGAGATTCGCCTGGACGATCTAATTCTCTTTGTGCTGTCTCACATGAGAAATATTATTGCAGGAATCGTTGCTTTTGCAATAATCATTGGAGGTATCGGTACACTTTCAATGGCACTTAATACAGATGATGGAATCTATACAGACGAAGAAAAGCAGGAAAAAGCTGCTGTTATCGCAGAAAATTTTGAAGCAAAAAGGATTCTTGAATTAAATCAGATAGTTGAAAAGTACAATGAATATGAAAAACTTGCTCAGCAGGAAGAGTATTACTATCAGAATTCTGAGATAACAAAGATTGATCCTACAAATGTAGTTAAGCTTGAGCTTCAGTATAATTTTGACAGTACTTCTGTCAATCTTATCAATGTTGCAGAGCAGACCAAGAATCTGCAGATGATCCTTAAGAACATAGAAACTGATCTCAATAACGATGACGTTTATAAGAGTGCTTCAGAAAAGCTCGGAACTGATGAGTCATTTATCAGAGAACTCGTAACAGCGGTTGATTATGTTCCGTTTTATTCAAATGTATATGTAAGCTCAGGTTCTGAGTATACCGATCAGCAGGCAACAGCAAGCGGTATCCTTACTATTGATATCAAGGGTTCTACAGAGGATTATGTTAAGACTATTGCCGAGGCGATCAAGTCACATATTGATTCCTTAGAGGGCGAAGGCTCACTTTTCAAGGGTACTCTTGCAACTGAGAGTATTTCGGTTGGATATGATGCGGATATGGTAACACGCAGTTCAAATATTTTCACACAGATCCAGACTCTTAGAACAAATGAGGAAAACCTCTTAAAGAATCTGACTTCTGATGAACAGGAATACGTTGATTATCTGACCCTTAAGAAAGATGCTGATAAGCAGGAACCTGCAAAGATCGGTATCCAGCCTATGGGTGTTGTCAAGTGGTCAGTCATTGGTGCATTCCTTGGAGCTTGCTTTGTTGCCTTCTTCTGGATAATCAAATACATCATGGCAACAAATCTTATCAGCGTATATGGTATTGAAGACAGATTTGGAATCAAGACTCTTGCAAGAAGATCAGAGGATTATAAAATTCAGAAGGGTCTTGCCGGTTCATTTGCAAGATATCGTACAAGAAGAGTTCATTTCTATGATCAGGATGAGCTTATCAGAGTAATCAAGGCTGATATCCTTTCAGTTAAGCATCTTAAGGATATCAAGCAGGTATTTATCACCTCGACAGGCTTCACAAGTGATGACATCAAGATCATAGAGGGAATCAAGAACGCTATGGAAGAAAGCGGCGTTAAGATCTGCTGTGGTGAAAAGGCAATTTATGATCCTGAAATGATCACAGATATATCTGCATCTGATGGTGTGATCATTCTTGAACACGTAGGAACGTCTTCTAATTTTGAAATTGGTGAGGAGATAAAATTCGCTGCAGAAAAGAAGCTGGAGGTTCTTTCTGCTGTGGTTACTGCGTAATATCTGATTTTTGGAGGGTGTTTAAATGCTTTTTCGTTCGAGAAAGTTCAGAAGAGGAACGCTGTTTGTTCTGGACATAATTTCTCTGCTTTGCTCATTTTTGATTGCATGGTATGTGAGATTTCACGATATTCATACATGGTTTTCGCTTACACAGTATCATGACCTGTTTCTCATGCTGTTGTGTACCCTGTTTCTTATGTATGCGATGATCTTTCTGTTTCATGATGGGCATAATAAGCCAATAATGCAGCAAGGTGCAGTAGTAAGATTTTTTAATGTACTGGTAAATCAGATATTGATGCTGGCAATGATCGCGTTATTCCTCTACCTTATTCAGCAGGGTTATAACGTATCACGATATGTTATAGGTTATATGTTTGTAATAAATCTTGTTTTAGACTATATCGTGAGATCGGTTTATTCATACTGGCTTATCAACGTTGCAGGAGCCGGAGATAACGCTACTAATGTAATGCTCATAACAGTCTACAGTGAGGTTGAGAAGATCCTTTCGGATCTTCAGAAGCCTTCTGAGCTTTTGGCCAATATATCATGTATCACTTTGCTTGACAGAGATATGGTAGGTCAGGAAATTCAGGGGATTCCGGTTGTAGGCAATGCTCAGAACTATAAGAATACTCATAGACAGAATGTCTATGATGAGGTATTCATCAGAATTCCGTATGATTATCCTATAGAGCTTAAAAAGATGATACTCACTCTTGAGAATATGGGTGTAGTGGTAAATCTGAATATTGAAATATTTAATATCGACTCCCATGTAAAGCATGTCAGAAGATTTGGTAATTTCCAGGTTGTTTCATTTGCTGAAACGGAGCCTGATCCGGCCGGGCTTCTTGTAAAAAGAATAATGGATATCTGCGGAGGAATCGTTGGAATAATCCTTTGCGGTATTGCGGCTTTGATCGTCGGACCGATAATTAAGATCACATCGCCGGGACCTGTCTTTTTCTCACAGACAAGAATAGGTATAAACGGAAGAAGATTTCAGATGTATAAATTCCGCTCGATGTATGCCGACGCTGAAAAGCGTAAGAAAGAGCTTATGGAAAAAAACGAAATGAGCGGTCTTATGTTTAAGATGGATAATGACCCTCGAATCACTCCTATCGGTCGGTTTATCAGAAAGACATCTATAGATGAGCTTCCGCAGTTCTGGAATGTTCTTAAAGGCGATATGTCGATAATCGGTACCAGACCGCCTACGGAAGATGAGTATGAGCAGTACAAGAGCTATCATATGCGCCGTCTTTCGATCAAGCCGGGTATTACCGGTATGTGGCAGGTTTCAGGCCGATCAGATATTCAGGATTTTGAAGAAGTGGTAAAGCTTGATCTTCAATATATTGATAATTGGTCAATAATTCTTGATATAAAGATTCTTTTCATGACTGTATGGACAGTTGTTTTTGGAAAAGGAGCTAAATAAAGCTAAGCAGAAATGAGGAAAATATGAATTTAATATTACTTTCGGGCGGATCAGGAAAGCGTCTCTGGCCATTGTCAAATGATGTAAGATCCAAGCAGTTTATAAAGTTTTTTAAGAAAGAAGACGGTTCTTATGAGTCTATGGTTCAGCGTATGCTCAAGGGAATCCGCAGAATAGATACAGATGCCAGCGTTACTATCGCAACATCAAAGACACAGGTGCCTTCAATTGTGAACCAGCTCGGTGAGGATGTCGGAATCTCTGTAGAACCATGCAGAAGAGATACTTTTCCGGCTATCGCACTTGCTACAGCATATCTTCATGATGTGATGGGAGTTGATGAAAACGAGGAGGTTGTTGTCTGCCCTGTTGATCCTTATGTAGACGATAATTACTTTGAGGCTCTGAAAAAGCTTGCTGAGCTTGCTGGACGCGGAACTGCAAATCTTTCGCTTCTTGGAATCGAGCCCACATATCCGTCAGAAAAGTACGGATACATCATTCCGGAGTCAAAAGAAAATGAAAGCAGGGTTAAGACTTTTAAGGAAAAACCGGATGAAGAGACAGCAAAGAAGTATATAAGTGAAGGTGCTCTCTGGAATGCAGGTGTATTTGCCTATAAGCTCTCATATGTTCTCAACCGCGCTCATGAGCTTATTGATTTCAAAAATTACTACGATCTCTTTAAGAAGTATGATACTCTTGAAAAGATCAGCTTTGACTATGCGGTGGTTGAAAAGGAATCAAGCATTCAGGTAATGCGTTTTGCAGGTGAATGGAAGGATCTTGGAACCTGGAATACCCTCACAGAGGCTGTTGAAGATAATATAATCGGCAACGGTGTCATGAACGAAAAGTGCTCTAATGTAAGTATCGTAAATGAACTCAACGTTCCGGTCCTTGCAATGGGACTTAAGGATGTAGTTATTTCGGCCAGCGCACAGGGAATTCTTGTTTCTGACAAGACACAGTCAAGCTACATTAAGCCTTACGTCGATAAGATGGATGAGAAGATAATGTTTGCTGATAAGGCCTGGGGAAGTTTCACAATTATCGATGTTGAGGATGACAGCCTTACAATAAAGGTTCTTCTTTCACCGGGACATCACATGAACTATCATAGTCATGAATATCGTGATGAGGTATGGACAGTTATCGGCGGACGCGGAACAGCAATCGTTGATGGTGCGCCGAGAAAGATCAAGACAGGTGATGTTGTAACGATGGCTGCAGGTGTTAAGCATACAGTTATCGCAGAAACTGAGCTTGAGATGATAGAAGTTCAGATGGGTAAAGACATCAGTGAAAAAGATAAGATCGTATATGACTACGATTTTGACAGACTTAAATAATATAATAATGTGACATATGGGGCTTTCGCGTGGCGGGAGCCCTTAGTTGTTTGTGAGGAAATGAAGTATGAAAAAATTAGCATCAATATTGGTATTTGTTGTTGCGGTAGGTGCACTTGCCTGCACATGTCATGCAGAGACGGTCACTCCTGAAAAAATGATTGAAACGGCAGAGAGCCTTAGCGGTAAAGGCGGAACTATAGAAATCAAGGGAGGAGAGTATTCTCCGGAAAGTTCAGAAAGTACTGTCTATTATTTTTCTGATATTCATGGAAAAAAGAATTCGCCGATAGTTATAACAAGTGCAGGAGGAACTGCGTCATGGAATGGTAAGGCATTGGCTGACAGCGAAGAAAGGATAATGTTCGAATTTGATAATTGCTCTGATATAAAAATTTCCGGCTTGAAGATCTGTGGTATGACAGCGGGAAAAAGTGTGCAGGCAATTTTGATAGAAAACGGGTCCAAAAACATAACTGTCGAAAATTGTGAAATTTCAGATATCAATGTAAAAGATCCGGCAACTGCGGATCATTGCGGAAATGCTGTACTTGTACTCAATGAGAGTAAAAAGGTAAGCAAGGGGATAAATATAATCGGCAATTCTATACATGATTGTGCGACCGGATGGTCTGAGGCAGTTTCGATAGAGGGAAACTGTAAAAAGGTCACTGTAAAAAATAATACTTTGAGAGATATTGGAAATATTGGTATCGATATGGCCGGAGGCTATGGTACGTGTCCTTCAAAAAGTGCTGATATTGTACGAAATTCAGTTATAGAGGGAAATGATGTAAGCGGATGCTCAAGCGCATATGGAGATACTGCCTATGGAATCTATGTAGACGGCGCAAAATCAATAACTATCAAGGATAATACGGTGACAGGCTGCGACGGAGGTATTGAAATTGGTGCAGAACAGCCCTCGGCAATTGCAAAATCCATTAAAGTTGTTAACAATATCATCCGAAATAATAGTAGGAATGAACTTACAATCGGTGGATACACCAATGACAGCAGTACAGGCTATGTTAGAAAAGTTAAGGTGACCGGAAATACAATAGAGGCTGAAGGTGATTGTGCATCAGAAGCAGTATTGACTCTTTCGAAGTGCAGCAGCGTAAGCTTTATTGGTAATAAATTCAAGAATTCCACATCTCATACGGGAATTGATGTTCCATTCGGCTCTGAGTTTACAAAAAATATCCGTTGGAAAGATAATTCTTATGAAGGTAACATAGAGCAACCATGATAACGGTATCCTGTAGCTGCTGTGTCTTTTAGTTGGGGGCAGTTTTGTTATGGTAAGAAAAAGGATTGTTGCGATTATATTGGCTGCTGCTGTGGCAGGGATGTCATATAGCGCATACGCAATGGATTGCGAAGAACAGATAGTATCAGAAGAGATTGTAACCGAAGAAATTTCTGAAAATGAGATGCCAGAGGAAGAGACGGCTGATATTTCAGAGGAAACTGTTGAAGCGGCAGAAGAGAGCATAGAGTCTGGCGACAGCGATGCACCGGAAACTCAATCAGATGTGACTCTGAGCAGTAACTCGGTAACATATGGAAGCGTGACATTAAGTGTCAATGCCTCATATTGTACGTATACTGATCAAAATGGCTATTATGCACTTGTGTATACTTCAAATATGGGAACACTTACTACAAAAGGAACATTGAATATACAGCATACAAGTGATGTCAGGTACGAATATTTCGGTTCAAAGCTTTTACCTGGAAAATATTCATATGTTGTAGTTGATGGAGTTCCTTATTCTTATGGGAATGACTATAAAGTCTCTTTTAAGAATAATAAACATGCCGGAGAAATGACTATCACGGTTAAATTTAAGAAAAATACTACTCCGTATTCGAATGGTATAAAGAAGATAGTTGAGACTGTGACTATAACTCCGGGACCTATGGAGCTTAAGGACCTGGATATTTATTTTAATGGTACTAATACGAAGGTGGTCAAGATATTAAATAATTATACAGGAAAAAAGATACCCAAAAAATATTATACGGTGGATATGAATACCAGGACGGTCACAATGAAGGGTGATTATACCGGCGGTACATATTTCTGAAACGAAGCCATGGAAATTAGCAGATAAGCTTTTTTCCATGGCTTTTTTATTTGCAGAGC
>JAILMH010000051.1 GCA_024692715.1 Lachnospiraceae bacterium | reverse complement strand
AGATAAATATTATTTCTCATCATCAACAGGAGCTATGTGCACAGGTAAAGTTACTATCTGGACACATGAATATACATTCAGCGAAAATGGTAAACTCGTAACAGAGTAAGCAGAATCAGGGAAAGAGGCATGGCGAAAGCTGTGTCTCTTTTTTGTTGTTTGAAAATTGATTGAAATTCAGACAAAGTTAAGAATAAAATGGTATTATCAAAAGTCGATAAAAAAATTGGAGAGAATATATGTTTAGAAGAATGAGCATAATTCCATTGATAATACTGTTTTCGGCGATGATCGTTCTTGGAATGACACTTATGAAGAGGAGAGAGCCTAAACAATCGGATGAACTGACAGCAAATGTTAAATTAAATATAAGCAGCATAAATAAGCAGTGGTCAATAGGACTTAGTTATGATAAAAATCATAATTCTGATACCTGGTATATGTATGTTCCGTCGATGATCGATCCTGCAAATGAGAAAATTTCTTTTAAGGGCTGCAGCAGCCTTAAAATTGAGGATATAGACGGAAATGTTCTTGAGTATAAGAATGAAGATAAATTTGCGGGACTTACAGAAGGTGAGACATATTATCTGCATTTCTGCAATAAAGACGAGATACTTGAAACAGTAAAATTCATGTATCTGAGATCGGAGGGTGTGGCAGCGGCCTTTATAACCACGGATTCCGGAAGCATGGATTATATAAATGAAAATAAAAATAATTACGAGAAGGGAAATATTCTCATCCTTGATAAAGACGGAAGTGTTAATTATCTCGGAGCACTTAAGAAAATAAGCGGAAGAGGCAACACCTCATGGGAAAAGGATAAGAAGCCCTATGCACTGAAACTCGCTCATAATGCAGAATTACTCGGTATGAATGAAGCAATGAACTGGGTACTTTTGTCGAATTACTATGATATTTCATTTATAAGGAATAAGGTAACCAAATATCTGGGTAAAAAGCTCGGATTCAGCTACAATACAGAATCGCAGTACATAGATCTGTACTGCAATGGGGTATATTTTGGGCTATATGAGCTCTGT
This sequence comes from Lachnospiraceae bacterium, assembly GCA_024692715.1. Taxonomy (GTDB): domain Bacteria; phylum Bacillota; class Clostridia; order Lachnospirales; family Lachnospiraceae; genus NK4A144. Next base: position 19,392 of record JAILMH010000051.1, on the reverse strand, counting down.
GAAAAGGTAGAAGTTGAAAGTACAAGATTGAATATCACAGATCTTGAAGAAGAGAATACTCTTGTAAATGTAAAACAACCGATTGAATATGATACAGTTTCGGTAAATAAAGGAGAGCCTGGAGAAAGGGTAGGTTATGATCTTCCGTGGAGTCCTAAGGACATTACAGGAGGCTATCTGATAGAGAAGAATTATTCAAACAGATATACACGTTTTCCAAGCAGGTTCAGAACTGATGCCGGAGAAAAGTATGTTATCAGGAGTCCGAGACATGCATCTATGGAAGAGGTAGATTATATAGCCGGAGTAATGCAGAAAATAGAAGACGGAGCAGAGGCAGGAGAAGATATTTCTGAATATGCTGACGTAAAGAGCTTTGCAGATAAATATCTGCTTGAGGAATTTGTTGCTAATGAGGCATCTGGAGCTACAAGTTCATTTTTCTATAAAGATTCAGATAAAATAGATTCAAAGGTTTATGCAGGGCCTGCATGGGATTATGACAAGTGTCTTGGAAATGCAATGAAAGATTTCATTGATGATACAGAGCATTTGAATTTTCTCACTGCCCATACTCAGGGAACAAGGCTTTTCTATAATCTTTATAAAAATTCTGAAAGTTATAGAAAACTTGTAAGTTCAGAATATAAAAATGTTCTCAGACCTGCGATCCTAAAGGTACTTTCAATTAAGATACCTGAGTATGCTGAGGTACCTGAGAGCGATGAGATGGATCCTATGAACTGGACTTTTACTCTGGATTCTGTGAAAGAGACAAGAGCTGTGGTTGAGGAATTTATTAAGGATAGAATGGCATTTTTTGACAGGGTCTTTATAGATAATGAAGAACTGGCATATATCCATTTCGAAGCAGATGAAACCATTGAGCTTGCTGTGATAAAGGGGTCAGAGATCGGTGCGCTTCCGACTGTAGGCGACGTGAAAAATTGGGTGAATAAGGATACAGGAGAAAAAATCAGCGAGACGACGATAGTGAATGGTGACATTACTGCTGTCCCCGCTGAATGAGCTGACTTGCAGAGATAATTTACACTGGATATTTAATTATGCTTATGCTATACTGTTTAGGTTATGACCGATAGTATGACTTAAAGAGATTTGGCTACGGACGAGAGCCGCTGTAGAGAGCAGTACATTCGGTATCTTTGATTGTTGGAGGAAAGTAAAAAATGAGTTTACAGGTAGAAAAATTAGAGCACAATATGGCAAAGCTTACAATCGAAGCATCTGCCGAGGATTTCGAGAAGGCTGTACAGAGCTCTTATCTTAAAAATAGAGGAAGAATCCAGGTTCCTGGCTTCCGTAAGGGTAAGGCACCAAGAAAGATCATTGAAAAAATGTATGGCGTTGGCGTATTTTATGAAGATGCAGCTAACGAGCTCATTCCGGAAGCATATAGAAAAGAGCTTGCTGATAATGAAGAGCTTGATATCGTATCACGTCCTGCAATTGATGTAGTACAGATGGAGAAAGACAAGCCTTTCATTTTCACAGCAGAAGTTGCACTTAAGCCTGAAGTAGAGCTTGGCAAGTACAAGGGCGTAAAGGTAACAAAGGCTGATGTTGCTGTTACTGATGAAGAAGTTGATAACGAGATCGAGTCACAGAGAGCACGTAACGCTCGTAACGTAGAAGTTACAGATCGTGCTGTTGCAGACAAGGATATCGTTACAATCGACTTCGAAGGATTTGTTGATGGTGTTGCATTTGATGGTGGTAAGGGTACAGATTATGACCTTACTATCGGTTCTCACTCATTCATCGATAACTTTGAAGATCAGATCATCGGACACAATGTTGGTGACAGCTTCGATGTAAATGTTACATTCCCAGAGCAGTATCAGGAAGCATCACTTCAGGGTAAGCCTGCAGTATTTAAGACAACTGTTAAGAAGATCCAGGCTAAGGAGCTCCCAGAGCTTAATGATGAGTTTGCATCAGATGTATCTGAGTTCGATACACTTGCTGAGTACAAGGATGATGTGAAGAAGAAGATCGCTGAGCGTAAGGAAGCTCAGGCTAAGGCTAAGAAGGAAGACGAAGCTATCGAGGCAATCGTTAAGGATTCTAAGATGGATATTCCTGAAGCTATGGTTGAGACAGAGGCTGAGCAGCTTCTTGATAACTATGCAGTACGTCTTCAGCAGCAGGGCCTTTCACTTGACATGTACATGAAGTATACAGGTATCACACGTGATAAGCTCATGGATCAGATGAAGGATCAGGCTAAGAAGAACATCGAGTCACGTCTTGTACTTGAGGCAATTGTTGATGCTGAGAAGCTTGAGGCAAGTGATGAAGAGTTCGAGAATGAAGTTAAGAAGATGGCTGATCAGTACAAGATGGAAGTTGATAAGCTTAAGGACGTAATCGGAGAAAGAGAGCAGAAGGCTATCCGTGGTGATATTGCTATCCAGAAGGCAGTTGATCTCGTAGTTAGCTCTGTAGAGGAAGCGTAAAAAACTTCTTTCGGGAGATATGTAAGAAGGAGGTAAAAAGATGTTAGTCCCTACCGTCATTGAGACAAGCAATAGAGGCGAACGTGCCTATGATATTTATTCAAGACTTTTAAGAGAGAGAATCATCTTCCTTGGAGATGAGGTAAATGATCAGACTGCAGGTTTGATCGTTGCACAGATGCTTTTCCTTGAAAGTGAAGATCCTGACAAGGATATTCATTTTTATATTGACAGCCCTGGTGGTTCTGTAACTGCCGGAATGGCAATCTATGATACAATGAACTATGTTAAGTGCGATGTATCTACGATCTGCCTTGGAATGGCTGCTTCAATGGGAGCATTTCTTCTTTCAGGTGGTGCGAAGGGTAAGCGCTATGCACTTCCTAATGCTGAGATCATGATTCATCAGCCGCTCGGCGGTTCACAGGGTCAGGCAACAGAAATCGAGATAGCTGCAAAGCATATCTTGAAAACAAAGGAGAAGTTAAACCGTATCCTTGCTGCCAATACAGGAAGACCATATGAGGATCTTGTTAAAGATACAGATCGTGATAACTGGATGAGTGCTGAAGAAGCTAAAGAGTATGGGCTTATTGATGAAATCGTTGTAAGCCGTAAAGCTGCTGAAGATGCAAAGGAAGATAAGTAATTAATGGCAAAAAATTCTGAGAACAAAATCAGGTGCTCGTTCTGTAATAAAACGCAGGATCAGGTCAGAAAGCTTATAGCAGGCCCTAATGGGGCTTATATCTGTGATGAATGTATAGCTATTTGTGCAGACATCATTGAAGAAGAGATGGATGATGAGCCACGTGCTCATGCTGACAGTAATAAGATCAATCTTCTTAAGCCAAAGGAGATCAACGAATTCCTTGATGATTATATCATCGGTCAGGAAGAAGCTAAAAAGGTCTTATCAGTTGCAGTATATAATCACTATAAGCGTATTACGGCAAACAGCAGTTCTGATGTAGAACTGCAGAAGAGTAATATTCTCATGCTTGGTCCTACGGGATCAGGTAAAACACTTCTTGCTCAGACACTTGCTAAAATTATTAATGTTCCGTTTGCAATTGCAGATGCTACATCTTTGACAGAGGCAGGATATGTTGGTGAAGATGTTGAGAACATTCTTCTCAAGCTGATCCAGGCTGCGGATTATGATATAGAACGTGCCCAGATAGGTATTATCTACATCGATGAGGTGGATAAGATCACACGTAAAGGCGAAAATGTTTCGATCACTCGTGATGTATCCGGTGAAGGTGTTCAGCAGGCATTGCTGAAGATACTCGAAGGAACGGTTGCATCTGTTCCTCCGCAGGGCGGAAGAAAGCATCCACATCAGGAGCTTATTCAGATCGATACAACAAATATCCTCTTCATATGTGGAGGAGCATTTGAAGGTCTTGATAAGATAATCGAGACAAGACTTGATCGTAAGTCAATTGGATTTAATGCTGAGATTGGTAAGGAAACTAATGAAACAGTTGGAGAGGCATTCCACAGAGTGCTTCCTGAAGATCTTACAAAGTTCGGACTTATTCCGGAACTTGTTGGACGTCTTCCAATCAATGTTGCATTAGATGATCTTGACCGTGATGCATTAGTTAAGATTCTTACAGAACCAAAGAATGCGATCACAAAGCAGTATGAAAAAATGCTTGATCTTGACGATGTAAAGCTTACATTTGATGATGGAGCAGTTGAGGCTATTGCAGATAAGGCAATTGCTAGAAATACAGGTGCACGAGGACTTCGTTCAATTCTTGAGTCTGTTATGATGGATGTTATGTATAATGTTCCATCTGATGAGACCATAAGCGAAGTTATCGTTACGAAAGAAGCTGTAGAAGGAACAAGTGATCCACTTGTTGTACACTTCGAAGAAAAAGAAAAGAAAGCCAGATAAGATTCTGGCGTTACAGGATTGGCGGCCATTTATACAGGCCGCCTTCTGTTTTAAACGACGCTAAAGATATAGATGCTTGGAAACTGAAATGATGGCAGAGTACTTTAGTCTGTCCATAAATGTAATAGATAACAGAAGTACAGCTGAAAGAAAAGCGGAGAAAAAAATGGTTATAAAGACAGTTGAATTAGAGACTGTAGTTGGAGTAACAACTAAAAAACTTCCGGAAAATAAGCTTCCTGAAATCGCATTTGCAGGAAGAAGTAATGTTGGAAAGTCATCATTGATAAATGGCCTTCTGAATAGAAGAAAGATGGCAAGAGTGTCATCAACTCCCGGAAAGACACAGACAATGAATTTCTATAATGTAAATAATGAAGTTTATTTTGTGGATCTTCCGGGGTATGGATATGCAAGTGTAAAAAAGGACTTTCGTGCAGCGTGGGGTCCTATGATAGAGAATTTCCTTTCAAATTCTAATCAACTTAAGGCAGTTTTCCTTCTTTTGGATCTCAGAAGAACACCGAATGAAGATGATAAGATGATGTATGACTGGATAGTAAGAGCAGGATATCATCCTATAATAATTGCTACTAAAAGCGATAAAATTAAAAAGAATGAGTTTACTAAAGCATTAAATAATATACATGATACTCTTGGCATGGAAATTTCAAAGACAGTGCTTCCATTCTCGGCGTTAAAGAAAACAGGAAGAGAAGAAATACTGGATAAAATCGATGAAATATTGTATAACATTTAATGGTTAACGAAATGTTTTGTTGCCAATGGCTAACTAATGTGATATAAATGTTAATCAATGAATGAAAGGAGTAATTTTTTTAAATGACTAAAGTAGATATAATTTCCGGCTTCCTTGGAGCAGGAAAAACAACACTTATAAAAAAGCTTATTGCAGAGTGCTTTAAGGGACAGCAGGTTGTACTTATAGAAAATGAATTCGGTGAGATCGGTATCGACGGAGGTTTCCTTAAGGATGCCGGGATCAATATCACAGAGATGAACTCAGGATGTATCTGCTGTTCACTTGTTGGAGATTTTGGCGCTGCATTGAAGGATGTTGTGGAAAAATATCATCCAGACAGAATCATTATCGAACCTTCAGGTGTCGGCAAGCTTTCTGATGTTGCACGAGCTGTTGAAAATGTAGATGCGTCAGCAGGTCTTTCTGTTAACAGTATGACAACAGTTGTTGATGGAAATAAGGCAAAGATGTATATTAAGAACTTCGGTGAGTTCTTTAACAATCAGGTTGAAACAGCCGGTACGATCGTTATCAGCCGTTCACAGAATATGAAGCAGGCAAAGCTTGATGAGCTTGAAAAGCTTCTTAGAGAGCATAATAAAGATGCTGTAATCATCACAACTCCTTGGGATGATATTCAGGGTACACAGATTCTTGCTGCTATGGAGAATGGTCATACTCTTGTTGAGTCTCTTCTTGCTGAAATTGCTTCACAGCCCCATGAGGAGCATCACCATCATCATGACCATGACGAGCATGATCACGAACACTGTCACCACGATCACGACCATGACGAGCATGATCACGAGCATTGCCATCACGATCACGACCATGATGAGCATGATCATGACCATCATCATGAATATGATGAGAATGGTGTTTGCAGCTGCGGACATCATCACCACCATCATGATGCAGATGAAGTATTTACAAGCTGGGGTCAGGAAACCTCTCATAAATTTACAGAGGCACAGCTCAAAGAGATCCTTGAGAAGCTTGCAGTTATTGAGAATAATGAGTTTGGATTTATACTCCGTGCAAAGGGTTATGTACCTGATGCAGATGGAGCAGAGTGGCTTCACTTTGATCTGACACCGGGCGAGTACGAAGTACGTCGTGGATCTGCAGACTACACCGGAAGAATCTGCGTGATCGGTTCAAAGATCAAAGAAGATATGCTCAAGGAACTTTTTGGACTTTAATTAATTTGGAAGGATAGTTATGTTTAAGAAAAGAGAAGTCCCTATTTATATTTTTACAGGATTCCTTGAAAGTGGTAAGACAAGCTTTATTGAAGAGGTTCTGAAAGAAGGACAGTTCGAAGAAGGCGGAAATAAAGTTCTTATTGTTTGCGAAGAGGGCGAAGTTGAAATCGATGATGAACTTCTTGCAAAGAGTAAGTTCAAGGTTTATACCTTTGAAGATGAGTCAGAGGTGACACCGGAGAAACTTATGGAGATTGAAAAATCTGACAGGCCGGAAACTGTTCTTGTTGAGTGGAACGGTATGTGGGATGAAAATACATTGATCGAAGCTTTTCCGGATCAGTGGATGATCGCTGAAGGAATTGCTACAGTTAATGCAGCTACATATGAAGATTATCTCAACAATATGAAAATGCTGATGCTCAATCAGTTCAATTATGCTGATCTTATTGTTTTCAATCGCTGTAAAAACGAGATGGATCTTGCCGGATTTAAGAGGACTGCAAGAGCTAAAAATCGTGGCGCTCAGGTTATTTTTGAGATGGCTGATGGAACTATCAATGACAAGGTTAAGGAAGAGCTTCCTTATGATATAAATGCACCTGTTATTGAGATCGCAGACGATGACTTTGGTATCTGGTATCTTGATTGCTTCGATAATATTGATAAATACGTGGGTAAGGTATTTAAATTTAAAGCTGTCGTGTATAAACCTAAAAAGGGAGGACCTGATGTATTCGTTCCGGGAAGGTTTGCAATGACATGTTGTGCAGAGGATATCCAGTTCGTAGGATTCCCTTGCAGATATGAAGGAGCAAGTGAACTTAAGGAAAAACAATTCGTGATGGTAACAGCACGTTTTGATAAGGCAATGAGTAAAACTTATGGAGAAGAGGCGCCTGTGCTTTATGCTGAATCTGTTGAAAACGCAGAACCTGCAAAAGAAGAGGTTGTTTACTTCCAGTAAAAATGAAGCGTCGTCCGATTTATGCGGACGACGCTTTTATCATTTTAAATCATGTTTTCCGTGGGTTGACACATACCATGCAGGGGTATATAATTGATGATAGTTATAAATATACCCCAATCGGGTATTTGATCACCGATGAAATGGAGATAGATAATGGAACAGTATAATGTTACAGGAATGAGCTGTGCTGCATGCGTTGCACATGTGGAAAAAGCTGTAAATAAGGTTCCCGGTGTTACCAATTGTGCTGTCAGTCTTTTGACAAATTCAATGAATGTTGAAGGGACAGCTTCGGAGTCAGATATATTAAAAGCTGTAGAAAATGCCGGTTATGGAGCTTCTAAAAAAGGCGCGTCACAGGCAGCAGATTCGGTCCAGAGCAAGGAAGAGGCGTTAAAGGATAAAGAGTCGCCGGTCCTTGCAAAAAGGTTGGCAGTATCGGTAGTTTTCCTTGTTGTACTTATGTACTTTTCAATGGGACATTCAATGCTTGGCTGGCCGATACACAGCTTTTTTAATAATGCGGTATCGATTGCTGTCATTGAAATGCTTTTGGCTATCATAATAATGTCTGTAAATGCTAAATTTTTTAAGAACGGGTTCAAGTCATTGTTCATGAGAGCACCAAATATGGATGCCCTTGTGGCATTGGGATCATCAGCATCATTTGTATATAGTCTTGCGGTCCTCTTTTCTATGATAAATGCACAAGCACTTGGAAATAGTGAAGATGTGATGCGTTATTCCATGGACCTTTATTTTGAAACAGCAGCGATGATACCGACTTTGATAACTGTGGGAAAATTGCTTGAAGCACTGAGTAAAGGACGTACCACAGATGCGTTGAAGGGTCTCATGAAACTTGCACCAAAGACTGCTGTTTTGGAAAAAAACGGTGAGGAAGTCGAGGTTCCGATCGAGAGTGTTTCACATGGAGATATATTTATCGTAAAGCCTGGAGAGAACATACCTGTGGATGGTATCGTTGTTTCAGGAAACAGCGCGGTTAATGAGTCAGCACTTACGGGAGAGAGCATACCGGTTGATAAATCTCTTGGAGATACGGTTTCTGCTGCGACGACAAATAAGTCCGGCTATCTTAAATGCAGGGCCACAAGAGTTGGTGAGGATACGACACTTTCACAGATAATTAAAATGGTGAGTGATGCTTCAGCAACAAAGGCGCCTATTTCCAGGATCGCAGATAAAGTGGCTGGAATATTTGTACCGGCTGTCATCGGGATCGCAATAATCGTTTTTATGATATGGATATTTACGGGCCATACTTTCAGCTTTGCAATCGGCAGAGCAATCGCAGTACTTGTGATCAGTTGTCCGTGTGCACTTGGTCTTGCCACTCCGGTCGCAGTCATGGTCGGCAGTGGGATGGGGGCAAAAAACGGTATCTTGTTTAAAACAGCAGCATCCCTTGAAGCTGCGGGAAAAATAGATATCATAGCATTAGATAAGACAGGAACAATAACAAGCGGTGAACCTAAGGTAACAGACGTGTATCCGGCAAAGGGAATTGATGTGAAGACTCTTGTGGGTTATGCGGCATCTCTTGAAAAGCAGAGTGAGCATCCGCTGGCCAGAGCCATATTGGCTTATGCGGATGAAAATAAGTATATTCTTGGGGAAACAAAGGACTTCAAGGCACTTCCCGGAAATGGTCTTTCGGGGATGATAGACGGTAAAACTATAAAAGGCGGAAATCAGACATTATTTGGCGAAAGTTTCAGTAAACACGAAGATATTGTTGAAATGGGAAACAGACTTGCAGAAGAAGGTAAGACACCACTGTACTTTGCGGCTGATGAGGAGATACTTGGGTTGATAGCTGTCGCTGATGTTATCAGGACTGAAAGCCCTAAGGCGATTAAAGAGCTTAAAAATATGGGAATAAGGGTTGTAATGCTTACGGGCGATAATCAGCGCACTGCTGATGCGATCGGTAAAGAAGCCGGAGTTGATAATGTGGTTGCGGAAGTACTTCCGGATGGAAAAGAAGCTGTTATCCGTGAACTTCAGAAGTCAGGGAAGACAGCAATGGTTGGAGACGGAATAAATGATGCACCGGCTCTTACAAGAGCGGATGTGGGAATCGCCATAGGAGCAGGTACTGATGTGGCTATAGATTCTGCAGATGTAGTTCTTATGAACAGCAGGCTTAGTGATGTACCGGCAGCTATCAGGCTGAGTCGTGCTGCTATCAGAAACATACATGAAAATCTGTTTTGGGCATTTTTCTATAATGCGGTATGTATTCCGTTGGCAGCCGGAGCTTATATAGCCCTTACAGGATGGACAATGAGTCCGATGGTCGGTGCGGCGGCAATGAGCCTTTCCAGCTTCACTGTTTGTATGAATGCGTTGAGACTTAATTTATTTGACGTTCATAGTACAAAGAAAGATAAAAAAAGGAAATCAAAGAACCAGTTGTTCATTGATGAAATAAAAATTGAAAAACCTATGGAGGAAAATGTAATGAAGAAAACAATCAATATTGAAGGTATGATGTGCGGACACTGCGAGGCTTCTGTTAAGAAGGCACTTGAAAGCCTTGAAGGAGTTGCTTCTGCAGAGGTAAGTCATGAAAAGGGTACGGCGATAGTTGAACTTACGGCAGAAGTAGCAGATGATGTTCTCAAGAAAGCTGTAGAAGATAAGGACTATAAAGTTACAGGAATTAATGCTTGAGTATTAAAACAAAATTTGTATACATTTAACAAAAAGGAGGGGTGAACCCTCCTTTTTGTTCGTTAAAAAATACCACGAAACGGCATTTGTCAAGCTTCAAATTGGAAAAAATGTTGTATAATATGCATATGAGTATACATGAGGGTGGATCATGTATAAAAGATTATGATGCTTTTGAGGAGGGAGAATTATATGGCAAAAGCAAAGAGTGCAGGAGCGCCTGGCGGGAATTCGTCCAAGATCAAACGAAGCATAAGTACTTCGTTGTTGGCTGTATTACTGCCTATAACAGTTGTTGGAATAGTGGCTATTATTTTGTTCATAACCGGACAGGCTAAGAGTTCAATATTAAACATGACTGAACTTGACCTTAAGGCAGAGACAGAAGCGAATGCTTATAATATTGGTACAGCGTTCAAAATGCTCACGGCAAAATACGGACAGTACGCAGATACCCTTGAAAATGTAGAATTCAAGGATAAAGCTGCTATCGCGAAGTATATAGAGCCTTCGACAGAATATAATGCTGTTCCGAACAGCGGAATTTACATTGCTTATGATGATGGCGATTATGTATTTTCTAATGGAACGGTAATGCCTGATGACTATGACCCGAGAACAAGGGACTGGTATGCATTTGGAATGGAAAATGATACTTTTGCGCAGACTCTTCCGTACATGGATCAGGCTACGGGTATGCTTTGTACTTCGTATGAAAGACGTATTGATTTCCATGATGGCACAAAGGGTGTAATGGGTGTAGACGTCTATCTTAAGACTGTTCAGGAACAGGCAAATTCATTTAAGCCTCTTGAGACCGGTTCATCATTTATAGTTGATGCAGATGGTAGTCTTATATCGTATATTGATGAAGAGAAGATAGGAACCATGCTTTCTGAGACCGATCCGACACTTTATAAGCTTTATGAAGAAGGGATTGAAGGCGTAAGGATAAATAAGGGTTCTGACGGACATAAATATTATGTGGCAGCTTCTGCGGTGCAGGGAACAAACTGGATACTGATATCTTCTGTAGCAGAAGCAGATATACTTGCAGAAGTAAATCATTTCCAGACAATTTCATACATAATCATGGTTTTGATGATCATAGTTATTGCTATTGTCATATTGGTAGGAGTAAATAAAATAGTTGCGGTTCCGGTTAAGGCACTGGCAAATAAGATCGGACATGTATCAGACGGTGATTTTACAATAGAGCTTTCGCCTGGTAAGGGTGATGAGATTGGATTGATAAGAGATCAGCTCCGTGAATATATCGAAAAAATGCGGGTTCTGATAAATACGATAATCACGACATCCGAACGGCTTACAACAGAGTCTGAGTCGAGTAAGGAAGCTGCAAGTGCAATGACTGAACAGTGCAGAAATCAGTCAGCATCGATGGAACAGATCAAAGAAGTTATGGAAGGCATGTCAAATGCTGTAACAGAGCTTGCAAATAATGCTACAGAGCTGGCAGGAGCAGTAAGTGACCTGACTCAGAAAGGCAGTGATGCCAATGAGACAATGCTTCAGCTGGTAGAGCAGGCTGATGCCGGCCAGAAGGATATGGGTGCGGTTCAGAATAATATGGGCAGCATTAGTAAATCCATGGATGAAATGAATGAAGTTGTTGTAACTGTTGGCGAATCTGCAGAAAAGATCACGGGAATAGTAGAAATGATCGATTCTATTGCAATGCAGACAAATCTTCTTTCGCTTAATGCTTCGATCGAGGCTGCGAGAGCAGGTGAAGCCGGTAAAGGATTTGCGGTTGTAGCAGGTGAAATTGCTAAACTTGCGACAGACAGCTCTGAATCGGCAGGAAAGATCGCGGAAATAATTGAAGATATTACAGCCCAGATAAAGACTCTTTCAGAGAAATCTCAGGCAAATGTAAATGCTATCGGAGCAAGTACAGAAGCTGTGACAACCGCCGGAGAGACTTTTGAAAAGATATTTAGTGATCTTAGTGCTACAGGAAAGATAATGAAAGAAATGATCAGCATGATGAGTAATGTTGATGGAATCGCTTCTTCTGTGGCAGCTATATCAGAGCAGCAGTCGGCAAGCTCGCAGGAAGTATCATCTACGGTCGAGCAGCTTGCAGAGAGTGCAGAAGAAGTCGCTAATAAGAGCCAGGGTGTAGATGATGGAGCAGGAGTTGTTTCAAAGGCAGCCGAGGACATTGCAGAGGCTGTAAAGATATTTAAGATCTAAGCATATAATAATAAAGGAGACCGCATAGTAAGCGGTCTCCTGAATTTTCTTTAAAAGGAGAAGGACCTGTGAGGGGTGACTCACAGGTCCTATACTTATGAGGGGGAGATAGTGAACTAATCAACTATCTTGATGATGATTATAAGGTACAAATGTGTCCAAAGTGTGTTTAAACTATTAATTTTGTACATTAAAAAATACATTTTGACGTGAATAATGTAGACAAATTATAGTATACATCTTTTTATGTCTTTTAACTTGTGCAATTAAGAATAAAGTGCTATGTTGTTATTATCACGGTTGTTATTTATTTAACAAATATTTTGGGAGGTATAATAATATGGCAAGAAAAGTTGTACTGGCAGGAGCATGCAGAACCGCAATTGGTGTAATGGGCGGAGCACTTAGCAATACTCCGGCTGCAGACCTGGGTACAGTTGTTATTAAAGAGGCACTGAAGCGTTCAGGTGTTAAGCCTGAGCAGGTCGATGAAGTTTATATGGGTTGTGTTATCCAGGCAGCACAGGGGCAGAATGTCGCACGTCAGGCTGCTGTAAATGCTGGAATTCCTGTTGAGGTACCTGCTACGACTATCAATGTACTTTGCGGTTCAGGTCTTCATTGTGTAAACCTTGCAGCAAAGCTTATTTCAATGGGCGATGCTGATATTATCGTTGCAGGCGGTACAGAGAACATGTCACGTGCACCTTTTGCTCTTGAAAACGGACGTTTCGGATATAGAATGGGCAATGGTGTTCTTGTTGATACACTTCTTAGAGATGCACTTACAGACGCATTCGGCGGATACCATATGGGAATGACTGCTGAGAATATCTGTGAGGATTGGGGACTTACACGTGAGCAGTTGGATGAGTTTGCAGCTGATTCACAGCAGAAGTGCGAGAAGGCACAGGCTGAAGGAAAATTCAAGGATGAGATAGTTCCGATAGAGATCAAGCAGAAAAAGCAGACTATTGTATTCGATACTGATGAAGGCCCTAGAAAGGGTGTAACACCGGAGTCACTTTCAAAGCTTCGTCCTGCATTTAAGAAGGACGGCGGACTTGTAACGGCCGGAAATGCTTCCGGAATCAATGATGGTGCAGCAGCTATCGTTGTAATGAGTGAGGAAAAGGCAAAGGAACTCGGAGTTAAGCCTATGGCAACATGGATCGCCGGTGAACTTGCAGGTGTTGAGCCTCGTATAATGGGTATCGGCCCTGTTGCAGCAACAAAGAAGGTTCTGAAAAAGACAGGAATGGATGTTAAGGACTTCGATCTTATCGAGGCAAATGAAGCTTTTGCAGCACAGTCTGTAGCTGTAAGACATGATCTTGGTCTTGATCCTGCAAAGCTCAATGTAAACGGAGGAGCTATCGCTCTTGGTCATCCGGTTGGATGCTCAGGCTGTCGAATCCTTGTAACACTTCTTTATGAGATGCAGCGCCGTAATTCACATACAGGACTTGCAACACTTTGTGTTGGAGGCGGAATGGGCTGCGCAGCTATTGTAAAGCGTGAAGACTGATCATAAAAATTGCTGAAAAGGCGTAAAGAGGCTCCTTATGGGGAGTCTCTTTTTTTGAGCCTTACAATATGTTATAATATTACGTCAAAAACAGGTATCTGATCAGGCAATTTATTAATGCCTTAAAATCCGGATATATAACTATGTTAAAAGGTACTTATTCGCCGTATCTGCATATTTTAGGGAAAATGCCGTTACGGCGGATAAGTAATGAAAATGTGGAGGCACATATGAAATATTTAAAGGAACTGCTCGAAGGATTAGAGTATAGTATCAAGGCAGGTAATGAGGAAAATCCTCAGGTGACTGCGGTTGTATATGATTCAAGAAAAGTAACAGAAGGTTCACTTTTCATCTGTATCAAAGGTGCAAACTTTGACGGACATGATGTTGCTGCTGAGGTTGTCAAGAACGGCGCCAAAGTGCTTGTTACTGAAAAAGATGTAGAGATTGATGGAAATGAGGACATCACAGTAGTAAGAGTAAAGGATACACGTTATGCAATGGCATTCATTGCAGCAGCATGGTTCGATCATCCTGCTGATTCTATGAAGATCATAGGCCTTACAGGTACAAAGGGTAAGACAACAACAACTTTTCTTATTAAATCTATCCTTGAAGAAGCTGGAAACAAGGTCGGTCTTATCGGAACAATAGAAACGATAATCGGCGATGAGCATATTCCGGCTAAAAATACAACTCCTGAGTCTTATATTCTTCAGGAAACCTTCGCTAAAATGAGGGATGAAAAATGCGACATTGTTGTAATGGAGGTTTCGAGTCAGGCACTTATGATGCACCGTACACAGGGCTTTATTTTTGATTATGGTGTATTTACAAATATTGAGCCGGATCATATCGGACCGAACGAGCATAAGGACTTTAATGATTATCTTCATTGTAAGGGACTTCTCTTTAAGCAGTGTAAGGTCGGCATTGTCAATGGTGATGATCCGCATACAAAGGAACTTCTTGAAGGGCATACCTGCGAAGTACAGACATTTGGATTAGATCCAAAGGATGATGTGGTAGCATCAGACAGTACATTGGTAAAGATCCCGGGAGAGCTTGGAGTAAAGTTCCATATAAGTGGTCTCATGAATCTTGATGTCGAGGTCGGAACACCGGGACAGTTCAGTGTTTATAACGGACTTTGCGCAGCTGCTGTTTGCAGAAATTTTAATGTCAGTGACAAGGCAATTTGCGATGCACTTAAAAATGCCAAGGTAAAAGGCAGGATAGAGTCAGTTAAGGTTTCAGATAAATTCTCACTTATCATTGATTATGCTCATAATGCAATGGCACTGGAAAGTCTTCTTACATCTCTTAGAAAATATGAGCCGGGCAGACTGGTATGTGTATTTGGATGTGGTGGCAATCGCTCAAAACTCCGCCGGTTTGAAATGGGTGAAGTTTCAGGAAGACTTGCAGATTTCACCATTATTACATCAGATAATCCGAGATTTGAGGAACCGGAAGCAATCATGGATGATATCGAGACCGGTATAAAGAAGACTGACGGTAAGTATATTCGTGTAACGGACAGAAAAGAAGCTATCCGCTATGCAATAGAAAATGGTCAGCCGGGAGATCTTATTATCCTTGCAGGTAAAGGACACGAAGATTATCAGGAAATAAAGGGTGTAAAGCATCCTATGGATGAAAGAGTTTTGATTAAAGAAATTCTGGAAGGTAAATAAATCATATTGAGTGAAGTTTATGCTGATGTAATAATAGAAATTTCACATGAAAAGCTGGATAGATCATTTCAGTACAGAGTTCCTGAGGAACTTAGGGAAAAGGTGGTCGTAGGATCGCGTGTTCTGATACCGTTTGGTAATGGAAATCGGGAAATAGGCGGATTTTGTATAGGCCTTTCAAATATACCGAAGATCGATGCGTCGAGAATAAAGCCATTGAAAGATGTCCTCACGGTGGAAAGGTCAAAAAAACCGGAAGAACAGCTTGTAGAACTTGCCGTATGGATGAAACAGCATTATGGTGGAACTCTGATTCAGTCCTTAAAAGTCGTACTTCCTGTAAAAGCTGATATAAAGCAGAAGGAAGAGCGGCTTATTAAGCTTGCTATCGGGATAAATGAAGCCGAAGTTTTCGCAGAAGAATGCAGGAAGAAACACAGGACTGCAATGGAACGCCTTGTTACTGAATTGATAGAGTATGGAGAGACTGATTATAGCCTGGTGCGTGATAAGCTGAATATTTCCATGACCACAGTACGGGCTCTTGAAAGTAAGGGAATCATAGGTCTTGAGACTAAAAAACTCTATAGGAACCCGGAAAGCTTTGAAAAATCTGAGGAGCAGCATGCAAGGCTCACGGATGAGCAGCAAAGAATAGTGAATGACTTCAGTAAGAATTTTTCAATGGGATTGAGGCAGCCATGCCTTATAAATGGCGTGACAGGTTCCGGAAAAACTGAAGTTTATATGGAAATGATCGCAGAGGTGGTAAGATCAGGAAGACAGGCGATAATGCTCATTCCGGAGATAGCACTTACATTTCAGACAGTTATGCGCTTTATGCGCAGATTTGGAGACAGGGTAAGCTATCTTCATTCAAAGCTTTCTGCCGGAGAGAGATACGATCAGTTTCTGAGGGCTTCAAGAGGCGAGATAGATATAATGATCGGTCCGAGGTCGGCGCTTTTCACACCATTTCCACGTTTGGGCATTATTATCATTGACGAAGAACATGAAACCAGTTATAAAGCTGAAAATATGCCTAAATACCATGCAAGAGATGTGGCTATCGAGCGTGCGAGACTGGCTGATGCCACAGTTGTCATGGGATCTGCAACCCCGTCTGTAGAAGCTTCATTTCGGGCAATGCGTGGAGAATATCGTTATTATGAACTGAAGCACAGAATATCTGATAAAGGACTGCCAACGGTCTATACTGTTGATATGAGAGCAGAGCTTGAAAAAGGAAACAGGACGATATTTTCTGACAAACTTTATAGTCTGATGGAAGATCGCCTTAGAAAGAAAGAACAGACTATACTGTTTATTAACAGAAGAGGAATGGCAGGCTTCGTCAGCTGCAGGAAGTGCGGGCATGTAAGCAAGTGTCCGCATTGCGATGTTTCTCTTATACTGCATAAGAATGGAAAACTGGTATGTCATTATTGCGGATATGAGGAACAGTTTACCCATGTGTGCTCAGAATGCGGCTCAAAGTATATAGGTACTATGAAAGCCGGAACAGAGCAGATAGAAGAAGCTGTGAAAAAGTCCTTCCCCGGAGCAAGAGTACTGAGGATGGATGCCGATACAGCGAAAAATAAAAATGATTACAGTAAGATATTGTCTTCGTTTTCAAATGGTGAAGCCGATATACTTGTTGGAACACAAATGATAGTTAAAGGGCATGATTTTCCGAATGTTACTCTTGTCGGAGTTCTTGCGGCAGATCTGTCTCTTTATACAAATGATTACAGAGCAGGAGAGAGAACCTTTGATCTTCTCACTCAGGCAGCGGGACGAGCAGGCAGGGCAGAAAAAAGCGGAGAAGTCGTGATTCAGACATATTCGCCGGAACACTATGCAGTTGCCGCTTCAGCAGCACAGGATTATAATAAATTCTACGATGAGGAAATAGGTTTTAGAAAATTGTGCGGATATCCGCCGATAGAACATATGCTCAAGGTACTCATTGAAGATAAAAACCCCGATTCAGCGATGAGGATGGGAAAGATACTTGCCGGAATAAGTCAGGAATCTTCTCCGGAGAAGATAATTGGACCGGCACCTGATACACTGTCAAAACTTAAGGATGTGTTTCGATTTGCAGTGTATATTAAAGATAGTAATTATGAAAAATTGGTTGAAATCAAGGATAACTGTGAGCAATGGCGTCAGAGTAATCCGGTAGGAAGGACTTCGGTTCAATTTGATTTTGATCCGTAAGAAAAGGAGTAAAGGAATATGGCAATAAGAGAAATCAGAGAAATCGGAGACGAGATATTAACAAAGAAAAGTAAAGAAGTAAAGGAAATGACACCTCGTATTCAGGAACTTATCAATGACATGATAGAGACTATGTACGAGACTAACGGTGTCGGACTCGCAGCCGTTCAGGTGGGGGTTCTTAAGAGAATCGTTGTTATAGACTGTTCAGAGGATGGAGAAGGACTTCACGTACTCATCAATCCTAAGATCGTAGAGACATCCGGTGAGCAGACAGGTCCGGAGGGATGTCTTTCAGTTCCGGGTAAATCCGGTAATGTTACAAGACCGAATTATGCAAAGGTCGTTTATCTCGATGAAAATATGCAGCCGGCAGAGCTTGAAGGAACAGAACTCCTTGCAAGGGCTATCTGCCACGAGTGTGATCACCTCGACGGAAAACTTTACGTCGATCTTGTAGAGGGTGATCTTGTAGATGTTAGAACAGAAGAGTAAGAGGAATAATTAATGAGAATTATTTTTATGGGAACACCGGATTTTGCAGTCGGCACACTTCGTGCACTGCATGAGGCCGGTCATGAAATTGTTTTGGCGGTATCACAGCCGGATAGACTTAAGGGAAGAGGAAAGGCAGTTTCAATGCCTCCTGTAAAGGAATGCGCGCTTGAACTCGGAATACCTGTATTTCAGCCTGAAAAGGTTAAAACGCCTGAAGCTGTTGCAGAGTTAAAGAAGTATGACCCGGATCTTATGGTCGTTGCTGCGTTTGGGCAGATCCTTTCTAAGGAAATACTTGAAATGCCTAAGTATGGATGTATAAACGTTCATGCGTCGCTTCTTCCTAAATATAGGGGAGCAGCTCCTATTCAGTGGTCCATCATCGACGGTGAGGAGTATACCGGAGTCACTATCATGCAGATGAATGAAGGACTTGATACAGGTGATATGATAACTCAGACAAAGGTAAAGATAGAGTCTGATGAGACTGGCGGAAGCCTTTTCGATAAGCTTGCAGCAGCAGGAGCAGAGCTCTGTGTTAAAACAGTTGCAATGATAGAAGACGGAACGGCAGTCAGAACACCTCAGGGTGAGGGATCAACATATGCAAAAATGCTTTCCAAAGAGCTTGGAAATATTGATTTTAGCAAATCTGCAGATGAGATAAGCAGACTTGTAAGAGCATTAAATCCATGGCCTAGTGCATATAGTTTTCTTAACGGAAAGATGCTCAAAATATGGAAGGCTGAGCCTTGCAGTGCTGAATGTTCAGAAGAAAACGGAACAATTACAGACGTTGAAAAAGACTGCTTTGTTGTTTCGTGTGGTAATGGAAGTCTTAAAGTATATGAAATTCAGCTTGAAGGTAAAAAACGTATGAGTGTCCATGATTTTCTTCTTGGACAGAAATGCGAAGTTGGAATGAAGCTTGAAAATAAAAGGTAAGATGGCTTAAAGGAGGTAAATATAATGTATTATCCTTTCTTTTATGATCCTACATATATATTTGTAATAATTGGAATGGTTCTGTCAGTTGCAGCATCTACCCATGTTAACAGTGTATTTAACAAATATTCCAGAGTGCGCTCAAGGCTTGGAATGACCGGTTCAGATGTAGCGTCCAGAATGCTTTCCATTAACGGTATTAATGATGTAACTGTAAGACATGTAAATGGAAATCTTACAGATAA
>JAILMH010000003.1 GCA_024692715.1 Lachnospiraceae bacterium | reverse complement strand
TTTGTCTTTAAAAGGGAGGTGGGCACCGGATTGATCCGATGCCCGAGTATGAAAAAGAAGTTCGTTTAATAAAGTTTACGGATTAATGATAAACGAGTGTGTGGGGTTCGTTCATCTCCGTCGAACTAATTATATATTACTTCCCTGTTGTGACTTAATTTAGAATTAGATGTATACATTTTATGAACGTGTACTTAAAAAGTTCTAAAGTTTATAAAGCTAAAATTACATTGTACCTGTTTCGAAAACAATTACCTCTTTTGCTGGGTATGAAAGAATTCATACACTGCTTCAGCGGATCTTGAATTCATTCCGTCAACGTCGGCGAGCTCTGCTTCAGAGGCGTTTTTTATGGCGTCGATCGAGCCAAAAGCTTTCATAAGCGCTTTCCTTCTTGTTTCACCGATTCCTTGTATATCATCGAGAATAGAATGAAGCTGCTTATTTGCATGCAGTGAACGATGATAAGTTATAGCGAAGCGATGAGTTTCGTCCTGTATACGTGTGACGAGCTTAAATGATTCGGAATGCGAATCTATAGGGAGTTCCACATTTTCAAAATAAATGCCTCTGGTGCGGTGATTATCGTCTTTTACCATTCCGGCAACTGGGATATTTAAGTGGAGCTCGTCCAGAACTTCAAGTGCGATATTTACCTGGCCTTTGCCTCCATCCATCAGGATGAGGTCAGGAAAACGGCTGAAAGAATCCTCGATAGCATCAGGATTTTCTTCAAATTCCTTTTTTGATTCAATGAGTCTTTTATAACGTCTTGTGAGCACTTCCTTCATGCTGGCGTAATCATTCGGCCCCACAACTGTCTTGATCCTGAATTTTCTGTAGTCAGAATTTTTAGCACGCCCGTTTTCAAAAACTACCATCGAGCCGACAGATTCAAAACCGCTGATGTTTGAGATATCATAAGATTCAATTCTTCCGGCGGACTCGATTCCGATGAGGTCGGCAAGCTCCTGGGCTGCACCAATTGTACGCTCTTCACGTTTGCGGAATTTTTCCTTGTCGGTCGTAAGTATCAGCTCGGCATTTTTCTGGGCAAGGTGTACGAGCCGCTCCTTCATGCCCCTCTTTGGATTTAAGAGAGTCACCTTAGCGCCGCGTTTCTTAGTGAGCCATTCTTCGACGACACTCTTTTCCTCGATATCCTCTTCGAGCATTATCTCCTTAGGGATAAAAGGCGTTCCGGAATAAAACTGTTTCACAAAGCTGTCCAGGATCTCGCCCTTAGTCTGGTCAGAGGTCCCTGTCATATAGTGATGATCACGTCCGACAAGACGTCCGTTCCTTACAAAAAAGATCACTATAACAGATTCATCCTCTTCACTGTAGCAGGCAATGATATCCCGGTCTTCTGCATCAGAGGCAGCGGTTATCTTTTGCTTCTGGGCCACAGTTTTTACAGAATTTAAGAGGTCTCTCCATTCTATCGCATCTTCATAGCGCATATCCTCAGAGGCGTCCATCATGTTTTTCTCAAGCATATCGAGAATGGGCTTGTAGTTTCCGTTGAGGAAGTTCAGAGCTCCGTCTACAGACTTCTGATACTCCTCCTTAGAGGTGCAGCCGCTTTTACAAGGCCCCTGACACATTTTGATGTGGTACTTGAGACAGGGCCTTACTTTGTCGATATCCCTTGGGAGAACACGGTTGCAGGTGCGGAGTTTGTAGATTTTATTTATAAGCTCTATGGTGTCATGGACTCCCCACGCAGAGGTATAGGGGCCGAAAAACTTTGCCTTTGACCTGGTGACAGCGGTGTCACCCTGTGGCTTTCTGGAAAAAAGTATCCTGGGGTAAGGTTCATTTACAGTCACCTTTATATAAGGGTAGCTTTTATCGTCCTTCAGCATCGTATTATAGCGCGGACGATGCTTCTTTATGAGGTTACTTTCCAGTACCAGAGCCTCAAGTTCGGAGTCGGTTATTATATATTCAAAATAATTTATATGAGTCACCATCTTTTGAATCTTGGGACTCTTTTTGGTTTTTCTAAAATAAGAATGCACGCGGTTGAAAAGGTTTACAGCCTTTCCGATGTAGATTATTTCATCATTTGCGGCGTGCATTATATAAACACCCGGTCTTTTTGGAAGATGGGCGAGGTTTTCTTCGATATCAAATTCCATAAAAACACCTTTCTAAAATATCTAAATGCTTATGTAGATTGTAGCATGATGATGCAAAAGATGCTTCACATATTTTTGAGAGAATGATACAATTATAGACTAGAATACAATGCACTGGCGCGGCTTAAATGCGCCAGAATGGGAGGTACAATTATGGCGACTGTTGCGCTGCAAAATCTCATTGAGAAAATGAAGCTTGTTAATCTGACACCTGATATCGATATATCAAACAGAAAGATCGGTTCACCTGAGATCAACCGACCGGCACTTCAGCTCACAGGCTTTTTTGAGCATTATGAGAAGACACGTGTTGAGATAATCGGTTTTGTTGAATATTCTTATATGGAAGGTATGGAAGATGACCGTAAGGAAGAAATATACGCACACCTTCTTAATGAAGAGGTTCCATGTATAATTTTCTGCCGTGATCTTGATCCGGATGATATATTTATGAAACATGCGATCGAAAATGGAGTTCCGGTACTCAAGACTTCACGTTCAACTTCTGATTTCATGGCTGAGATCATTCGCTGGCTCAATACTGAGCTCGCACCGTGTGTTTCCATACATGGTGTTCTTGTCGATGTAGATGGTGAAGGTGTACTCATCACAGGTGAAAGCGGTATCGGTAAGAGTGAGGCAGCTCTTGAGCTTATAAAGAGAGGCCATCGTCTTATTTCAGATGATGTTGTCGAGATCCGTAAGGTCTCTGATGATTCGCTTGTGGGCTCTGCACCTGATATAACTAAGCACTTCATCGAACTCAGAGGTATCGGTATCGTTGATGTAAAGGCTCTTTTTGGTGCACAGAGCGTTAAGGATTCAGAGCAGATAAGCCTTGTTATCAAGCTTGAGGACTGGGATAAGGATAAGGAATATGATCGCCTCGGACTCGAGGAGGAATATACAGAGTACCTTGGAACAAAGGTTGTATGTCACAGTATTCCGATCAGACCGGGTCGTAACCTTGCGATCATCTGCGAGACAGCAGCTATCAACTACCGTCAGAAGAAGATGGGTTATAATGCCGCTCAGGAACTCTATAAGAGAGTTCAGGAAAATCTTATGAGAAAAAGAGAAGAGTGAGTAAAATACTCTTAAAACAGCTTTGGGAAAAATTGGGAAATTAAGGAGACTTGTTGAGATGAAAAAATATGCGTTCGGTATTGATGTTGGAGGAACATCAGTTAAGATTGGACTTTTTACAAATGATGGTATGCTTGTTGAGAAGTGGAGCATCCCTACACGTACAGAGGATAACGGAAAGGCTATCCTTCCTGACATTGCAGCTTCAGTGCTTGATAAAATGAAAGAGAGAAATATTGCGGCTGATGAAGTTGAAGGCGCTGGAATCGGACTTCCGGGCCCGGTTGATGAGACAGGTGTTATCCGTAAAGCAGTCAATCTTCACTGGGAAAATGTCTTCAATGTAGCAGAAGAGCTTGCAGGATATCTCAATGGAATGAAAGTAAAAGCCGGAAATGATGCCAACGTTGCTGCACTTGGTGAAGCATGGATGGGAAGCGGAAAGGGCTTTAAGAACCTTGTAATGGTAACACTCGGAACCGGTATCGGCGGCGGAGTCATCATCAATGGAAAGATCCTTGAGGGTACAACAGGAGCAGCCGGTGAGATCGGACACATCCACATCCAGGACGATGAAGAGCTTGCCTGCAATTGCGGAAATCACGGATGTCTCGAGCAGTACGCTTCAGCAACAGGCATCGTAAGACTTCTTGAGAGAGAGCTTGCAAATACTGATGAGCCAAGTCTTATGAGAGAGAAGAAGCATACAGCAAAGGATGTATGGGATGCTGTAGAGGCCGGAGACGCTGTAGCAACAAGAGTTGCAGAGAAGTTCGGAGAGTACCTTGGCAAAGGACTTGCAGATATCGCAGGTGTTCTCAATCCGGAGATCTTCGTGATCGGCGGAGGAGTAAGCCTTTCAGGTGAAGTCATCATGCCTTTCATCACAAAGAACTTTAAGAAATATGTCTTCCATGCAAGCCGTGAGACAAAGTTCACACGTGCCATACTTGGAAACGACGGTGGAATTTATGGAGCAGCTAAGCTGGTACTTTGATTAATGAGTGAATATTTTTTTGATTATATTAAGGAACTGATACCCGAAAGTGAAGTGCTCAAGGATGAGCCTATGAATAAGCATACGACATTTCGTGTAGGCGGTCCCGCAAAATACTTTATTAAGCCGGCTAATCAGGAAGAGCTTGAAAAGCTTATTAAATACCTTAATCTTGTTGAAAGAGAGCATTTTATCCTTGGAAACGGCAGCAATCTGCTGGTCGGAGATCATGGCTACGACGGAGTCATGATATGGATAGGAAATGGTTTTAATGAAATAAAGGTAAATGGTGATGTTATCACCGCAGGTGCGGGTGCCATGCTTTCAAAGGTGGCATCGACAGCGCTTGAGCATGGGCTCACAGGGCTGGAATTTGCTTCGGGAATCCCGGGCTCAGTGGGCGGCGCTATGGTCATGAACGCAGGTGCCTATGGCGGAGAAATGAAGGACATAGTCACCGAGGTTGATGCAGTGGCTCCGGATGGAGAATTCATCAGATATTCAAATGCAGAGATGGCATTTGGGTATAGGACAAGCATATGCCGCAGGGCTAAAATAGTTGTTACAGCGGCAACCTTTAAGCTGAAAAAAGGAAATCCGGAAGATATCAAAGCAAAGATGGATGAGCTGAAGGCTCAGAGACTTGCAAAGCAGCCGCTCCAGTTTCCGAGTGCAGGAAGTACTTTTAAGAGGCCGGAGGGATATTTTGCAGGGAAGCTTATAATGGATGCGGGACTTTCCGGATACACTATAGGCGGAGCCAAGGTTTCTGAAAAGCACTGCGGATTTGTGATCAATGCAGGCAATGCGTCTGCAGCAGATGTACATGATGTGATTTTTGAGGTACAGGAAAAGGTGAAGGAACGCTTTGGCGTAAAGCTGGAGCCTGAAGTCTGTATGATAGGAGAATTCTGAGAATGAAGTTTGTCATTGTAACGGGAATGAGTGGTGCCGGAAAAAGCACTGCACTGAAAATGCTGGAAGATTTGGGTTATTTCTGTGTAGACAATCTGCCGGTCAAGCTGATCGGTAAATTTGCCGAGCTTGCCTATGCTCCCAACAGTGAACTTCAGAAGGTTGCTATCGGTATAGATGTAAGAACCGGATTAAAGGATGCAGATGCAGCACTTCGAGAGCTTATGGAGCAGGGATACAGCTATGATATCCTCTATCTTGATGCGACAGACGATGTTCTGATCAAGAGATTCAAGGAGACAAGGCGTGCGCACCCTCTTACTGCTCATGGCAGGGTAGAGGATGGAATAACAAGAGAGCGTGAAATGCTTTCCTGGATGAAAAAAAACGCTACCTATATCATAGATACAAGTCATATGCTCACACGAGAGCTGAAGGCTGAGATCGGTGAGATATATTCAAAAAATAAAGACTATAAGAATCTTTTTATCACGATCCTTTCATTTGGATATAAATATGGTATTCCAAATGATGCAGATCTGGTATTTGATGTGAGATTTCTTCCAAATCCATATTATATAGAAGAGCTTAAGGCTCATACCGGAAACGATAAAGAGGTTCAGGATTATGTAATGCAGTTTAAGGAAGCAGGAATGTTTCTCGATAAGCTCGAGGATATGGTCGAATTCCTTATACCTAATTATGTGATCGAAGGAAAAAATCAGCTTGTGATAGCAATTGGCTGCACGGGCGGAAAGCATAGAAGTGTAACTCTTGCAAATAAGCTCTATGAAAGACTCAGCGCTAAAGGCAGCTACGGGATAAAAATAGAGCATCGTGATATTTACAAGGATGCACTCAGGAAATAATCATTTATGTCATTTTCGTCAGAAGTGAAGCATGAGATTGCTTCATATATACCATCAGCGCGACATTGTCAGATAGCAGAGCTTGCTGCTATCTTTCAATTTTGCGGCGCGTATGATGCAAAAAAACAACAGATCAGCATACAAACAGAGAATGTTGATATCGCTAAAATCTGCTTTACATTATTGCAAAAAACATGTAGAATACGTTGTAACGTGCGTGTAAGACGTGCTCATGATAATGTCTATATGTTGGAGATCGATGGTAAGGACGCGGTGCTTGTCTCTGAAATGTTAAAAATTGGAGAGGGCAGCGGGGACTTTTCGCGACTTCTTGTAGAAAAAATGTGCTGCCGCCGAGCTTTCATAAGCGGCGCTTTTATATCCTCAGGATCAATGAATAATCCTGTGAGGTCATATCATCTTGAAATAGTTTGTGCCCGGCAATCACAGGCAGAAATGCTTCAGGAGCTTGTCAACAGTTTTGATATAGAAAGCAAAATAGTTCAAAGAAAAAGGTATTTTGTGGTATATATTAAAGAGGGCGAGCAGATAATCGATATGCTTAATATAATGGAAGCACATCAGGCACTCATGAATATGGAAAACACCCGTATAGTTAAAGAAATGCGCAATGCTGTAAACCGCCGAGTGAACTGTGAGACGGCCAACATAGCCAAAACAGTAAGTGCTGCGATAAAGCAGGTTAACGATATAGAATATATCAGAGATCATGGAGGCTTCATTCGTTTGAGTGAGCCGCTCAGACAGATGGCGGAGATCAGGCTTGCTAATCCGGAGGCGGCTTTGAAGGAGCTTGGAAATCTATTAGATCCGCCGGTAGGTAAGTCAGGAGTCAATCACAGATTGCGAAAGCTCAGTGAGATCGCAGATGATTTACGAAAGCAGGAAAACTGACATCGTTATAGCCGGGCTTGAAATGGAGGAGATTTATTTATGAAGAAACAGACTGTAACTGTATCAATGAAAGAAGATATGGATACCCGTCCAATTGCCATGCTTGTTCAGATGGCAAGTCAGTATGATTCAAGCGTTTATATTGAGTATGATTCAAAGCATGTTAATGCTAAGAGTATCATGGGAATGATGACACTCGCACTTAAAAATGGTGATGACGTTGATGTTGTAACAGATGGTGTTGATGAAGATGCAGCATCTGAAAATATCGTTAAGTACCTGACTGGAGAAGCTAAGGCAGCTGTTTAAGGGTGTAAGTTCGCTATGACAGGTAAAATGTTATTTATCTATAATCCACATGCCGGAATGGCAAAGATACGCAGCAATCTGCTCGACATCATAGACATCTTTGCCAAAGCCGGATTCGAGGTTACTGTATTTCCTACGCAGAAACAGGGTGATGCTATTGAAGCCGTTATTAATAGAAAAGAAGGCTTTGATATGATCGCCTGCAGCGGAGGAGATGGGACACTCGACGAAGTTGTTACAGGAATGCTTCGTTGCGAGGAGAAAATTCCAATCGGATATGTTCCCGCAGGAAGCACTAATGACTTTGCCAGATCGATCAAAATACCAAGAAATATGTTAAAGGCGGCGGAAACCATCGTCGATGGAAGGATCGAAGCCTTTGATATGGGAAAATTTAATAATAATTATTTCGTATATGTGGCAGCCTTTGGTCTGTTCACTGATGTTTCCTACGAGACGAAGCAGGATATGAAAAATACCTTTGGGCATTTAGCATATCTTATTGAAGCTGCCATAAGACTTCCTCAGGTCAAGACCTACCATATGAAGGTAGAATATGATAGTGGATTTCTTGAGGATGATTTCCTGTTTGGAATGATCAGTAATTCGCTTTCTGTCGGTGGGATTGAAAGTATAACAGGACCGGATGTTTATCTTGACGATGGACTTTTTGAAGTGACATTGATCAGAAATCCGGTACAGCTGCAGGATTTCACAGATATTGCAGCGGATATCATATCAGGAGCCAATGACAATCAGTTCATAATCAACTTCAAAACAAGACATATAAGGTTTACTTCAGAGGAAGAGATTCCGTGGACGTTGGATGGTGAATATGGTGGAAGACCAAAGGTGGCTGACCTTACAAATATGCAGAAATGTATTGAAATGGTAGTACCATCGGGAATTGAGATACCTTGTTTGGAGTGTAAAAAGGTGCTATAATTCGCTTGATTACACCTGTTAATGTGTAAATATTTTACAAGAGAGAGGCGTAGGAAAGGGGTAAGTTATGGCATTAGTTACAACAACAGAAATGTTCAAGAAAGCATATGCTGGTGGATATGCTGTAGGTGCATTCAATGTTAATAACATGGAGATCGTACAGGGTATCACAGAGGCTGCAGCAGAGCTGCATTCTCCGGTTATTTTGCAGGCATCTGCAGGAGCCAGAAAATATGCAAATTCAGTATATCTTAAGAAACTGGTAGAGGCAGCAGTTGAGCTTCATCCAGAGATCCCGATAGCACTTCATCTGGATCATGGCGCTGATTTTGAGGTATGTAAAGAATGTATTGATAGTGGTTTTACATCAGTAATGATCGATGGTTCTTCAAAGCCGTTCGATGAAAATGTAGATGTTTCAAAGAGAGTTGCTGATTATGCTCATGAGCATGGTGTTGTGGTAGAAGCAGAGCTTGGAACACTTGCAGGAGTAGAAGATGATGTAAATGTTTCTGCTGAAAAGGCACAGTATACAGATCCTGATCAGGTTGTAGAGTTTGTTGAGAGAACAGGTGTTGATTCACTTGCTATCGCAATTGGAACAAGCCATGGTGCTTATAAGTTCAAGCCCGGCACACAGCCGCATATCCGTCTTGATATCCTTGAGGAGATCGTAAAGAAGCTTCCGGGCTTTCCAATCGTACTTCATGGATCTTCATCAGTACCGCCTAAGTATGTAAAGATAATCAATGAATTCGGCGGCGGACTTGCAGATGCAGTCGGCATTCCGGAAAAACAGCTTAGGGAAGCTGCAAAGAGTGCGGTTTGTAAGATAAATATTGATTCTGACCTTCGTCTTGGAATGACAGCCGGAATCCGTGAGCATCTTACAGAGCATCCTTCACACTTTGACCCTCGTCAGTATATTGGTGACGGTCGCAATTATGTAAAAGAAATCGTACACGACAAGATCATAAATGTTCTTGGAAGTGAAAATAAAGCATAAAAATAAGCCCTGCAGGTTGAAAAATCTGCAGGGCATTTAAATTGTCTTTAAAAGGGAGGATGCCGGAGCACTTTCGTACTCCGGCAGTATTATGAAAAAGTTTTTGCTTTGAATCTGTCATGTTTGTTTGTATGATTATATATTAAGTAAAGAAAATGAAATAAAATCTATTCTAAAATTAATTTTCTTAAAAGAAAGTTTGAACGAAATGTAAACTCCACGGATTTTAATACAAGTTAGGAGTTTGACACCAAAACTAATCTGCGATACTATTTATAAGATACTTATTTTTGTATAAAAGTAGGAACAGGCTTGATGCGTGGAGGGTTTGCGGAGAGCCTTGAAAGTATTTATAGGGAACGACAAAATGGCATCAAAAGCCTTTTGAACTAAATAAGGAGGAGTATTATGGCACCTACACGTAGAAGAGCTGTACCATCAACAACAGCAGCTATTACACCTAAGGCTGCAGTAGAAAAGAAGTCAGAGGAAGTTAAGGCAGCAGACGCTAAGCCTGCAGCAAAAAAAACTGAGGCAAAGAAGACTACAGCAAAAAAATCACCTGCAAAGAAGACTCCGGTTTATGAATATGTTCTTCAGTTTCAGGGAAAAGAAGTATCAGGCAGTGATCTGAATGCAAGATTTGCAGAGGTTTGGACTAAGGATCTTGGCAAGTCACTTTCAGATGTCAAAAAGGTTACTTATTACATCAAACCAGAAGAGTCGGCTGCATATTTCGTGGTTAATGACTCTGATGAAGGAAGCTTTGGAATTTAATTTTTTATATGAATAAATTTAAGAATATGATAAGTGCCGGATACATCCGTATCCGGCAATCTTTTACCGGTGATCCCGTTTCGTGGCTTGCAGTACCGGCGGTACTTTATACGATCTATCTATTGGCGGGGATATTAAATCATACCTTTACGGATGTCAATATTCCAAATGAATATCGTGAAGCGGCAAATGTACTGCTTACAGATGAATTTCTCAAGGGAATAAATCCGTATTCAGCTGAGGTATTAAAGCAGGATATGCCGGCTATGATCTATCTGTATGGACCGCTGTATTCGCTGGTTACAGCATTTTTTGGCCTTTTTATACATATAGATCTGGTGCTGCTGCACTATCTTGTCACCTTTGCGTGCATAATCGGCTCTGCGATTCTTGGAGCCAAAATGACCGCCAGATATGCGAAGACACCTGTGGGGCCGATTCTGACATTTTTGTTTTTGATAAATTGTCACTGGCGTTACAGCTATGTGAATGCAGTTCCAGACAGTATGGGCTTGTTCATGATGGTTCTTATCCTTTATCTTTTATCTAAAGAAAAGATGAGGTTCAGACCGGTCATGATCGCAGTCCTTACGGTATTGATATTTTTCACAAAGCAATACTTCCTGCTTATAGCAGGTACGGCTACGGCATATTTCTTTTTGTTTATTTCGAAGAAAGACTGCTTTAAGTATCTGGGCTCAATGGCAGTGACGGCAGGTGCTCTTGCTGGACTGATACAGTGGAAGTGTCCGATGTTCTGGACCTTTGTGATCTATCTTGCAAAGGGCCCCGGAAAGGGGATTTCAGGAACTGTCACCAGAGGAACAGTTAAGATGAGCGGTGAGGCATATAACTTTTCGCAGATAATGTCTATCGGCGGAATGTTCCTTATGCTTTTTGTAGCGGCTTCGTTTTTCATCCTGCTCACGATATTTAAGAAGAAACTTGAAAAAATAGATTTTCTTCTGTTTGGACACATGGTGGTCGCAGGTATCTGTCTCCTTTATATAGGACAGAATGATGGCGCCTGGCTTTCGTATTATCTGGAGCTTTTTGTTCCAGCGCTGGTCATCGAAGCTCTTATATTGATGGAAAGATGGAAGCCGTCAGCCGGAAAGAATGCTAAATATGTGATATTTTCGGTATTCTACGTCATGCTTATGTGCTTTACGATCTATAGGACTGATGCGAGACTTCCTAAATCGCAGATGACTGCTGAGAACTATCAGGCATGGGATGAGGCAATCTCCATAATGGACAGCAATAAAGGGGATATGTATCTATATCCTTTGCTTGCGTATTATGGGGTGAAAAATGATATCTACGTTTATAATACGGGCCAGCCGTTTGTAATAACGCAGAAATTCTATGACAGATATCTGAAATCAGAGAGTTCACAGGAGCAGTTCCCGTATGCGGGCGGGCTCTTTAAGCAACATCTTGATTATAGAGAAGAGATTAAAAATAAAGTTCAGAATGGAGAATACAGTGTTGTTTCTTATATCAAAGATTATGATGAAGTCTTTGATGAGGCAGATCTCAATATGAAATATAAGAAAGAAAAAACACTTACCCTGAGGGCCGGACGATGGACCTGGGATGTGGAATTCTGGACACTGAAATAGAAAAAAAGGACATCTTCGGGATAAAATGAAGATGTCTTTTTTTAGTTTTTTTACAGCAATTTTTGCAGTACAAAGTGTTGACAAAATCCGGCATGGGGTGTAATGTATGGATTGAAGAAATTAGCACTCAATAAAAATGAGTGCTAACATCTGAAAGAGGCAAATGCGAATGGAGATGAACGAGAGAAAAACCAAAATACTGGAAGCGATCATCAAAAATTACCTGGAAACAGGTGAACCGGTAGGATCGAGGACAATATCCAAACTTGAAGGCCTAAAGGTGAGTCCTGCTACGATAAGGAATGAGATGTCAGACCTCGAGGAGATGGGCTATATATTACAGCCGCATACTTCTTCCGGACGTATTCCATCGGATAAAGGATATCGTTTCTACGTCGACCGTATGATGTCTGAAAAAGAAAAAGAAGTGTCTGATATGAAAGACATGGTCGTACAAAAGGCGGATCAGCTGTCAGAACTGTTGCAGCAGGTATCAAAGCTTCTTGCAGAGAGCACTAATTATGCAGCGATGGTTTCTTCACCTCAGATTCATCATAACAAGTTGAAATTCATACAACTTTCAAAGGTGGATGCAAACAGCGTACTTGCTGTTATTGTAGTTGAGGGAAATATCATTAAAAACAAAATGATTCCAGTGGAGGAAGAGATAGATCAGGATACGATCCTTAAATTAAATCTTTTGCTTAACACACATTTGAATGGACTTTCTCTTGAGGAGATCAATCTTGGACTGATCACCTTGATCAAGGAAAGGGCTGGAATTCATTCGGAAATGATAGGCTCTGTCATCGATGCGGTTGCGGAAGCGATTCGCGCAGATGAAGATCTTGAGATCTACACCAGTGGAGCAAACAATATTTTCCGTTATCCGGAGCTTTCAGATAATCAGAAGGCAAGTGAGATTATTTCCACACTGGAGGAAAAGAACCAGTTCGAAGAGCTGATGAGCAGATCGCTCTCCGAAATTGACGATAAATTGGACTCAGAGCAGCATGGAATTCAGGTTTATATCGGCAATGAGTCACCCATCAAATCAATGAAGGACTGCTCAGTTGTTACGGCAACTTATGAATTGGAAGATGGGATGAAGGGAATGATGAGCATCATCGGACCTAAGCGTATGGATTACGAAAAGGTTGCGAAGACACTGAAAAAGCTTCAGGAGGAGCTCGATACCCTCTACAAGAAAAAGAAATAGCTAAGGAGGAGTGAGCCGCTTGAGTAACAAAGAAGAGACAAAAGCAGCTGATGAGCAGGTAAAGGATACCGAGACTCAGGCTGAAGAGACAAAAGAGACACAGGAAGCTGAACAGCAGACTGAGGAAACAAAAGAAGCTGAGCAGCAGACAGAAGAAGCATCATCTGAAGCTGAGGAGCAGAAAGAGGATGCTGACGATAAATATATTCGTCTGATGGCCGAGTTTGAGAACTTTAGAAAACGTACTGACAAAGAAAAACAGCAGATGTTTGAGATCGGTGCAAAAAGCGTTATCGAAAAGATCCTTCCGGTCGTAGATAACTTTGAAAGAGCTCTTGCAATGGTACAGCAGCCGGAAGAGGGCGAAGAAAAGGATCCGTTCATGGATGGCATGGATAAGGTTTACAAGCAGCTTATCAAGGAACTCGAGGAAATCGAGGTTAAGCCTATCGAAGCGATCGGTAAGCCGTTCGATCCTAATTTCCACAATGCAGTAATGCAGGAGGAAAGTGA
This sequence comes from Lachnospiraceae bacterium, assembly GCA_024692715.1. Classification (GTDB taxonomy): domain Bacteria; phylum Bacillota; class Clostridia; order Lachnospirales; family Lachnospiraceae; genus NK4A144. The sequence goes on along the minus strand of JAILMH010000003.1, from coordinate 51,793 downwards.
TGAATATGAATCAGGTACAGTTCTTAAGGAGCTCCAGAAGGGCTACATGTACAGAGATTCAGTAGTTAGACATTCAATGGTAAGTGTTGTTTCATAAATGGAGGAATAAATATGAGTAAGATCATTGGTATCGACTTAGGTACAACAAACAGCTGTGTAGCTGTTATGGAAGGTGGTAAGCCAACCGTTATAGCAAACCAGGAAGGTTTAAGAACTACACCTTCAATCGTTGCATTCACAAAGACAGGTGAGAGACTTGTCGGTGAACCTGCAAAGAGACAGGCAGTAACAAATGCAGACCGTACTATCGCTTCTATCAAGAGAGATATGGGTACAGATAACGGTCGTACAATAGATGGTAAGAGATATTCACCACAGCAGATCTCAGCTATGATCCTTCAGAAGCTTAAGGCTGATGCAGAGAGCTATCTTGGTGAGACAGTTTCAGAAGCTGTTATCACAGTTCCTGCATACTTCAACGATGCTCAGAGACAGGCTACAAAAGATGCCGGTAAGATCGCAGGTCTTGAAGTAAAGCGTATCATCAACGAGCCTACAGCAGCAGCTCTTGCTTATGGTCTTGATAACGAAACAGAGCAGAAGATCATGGTTTATGACCTTGGTGGTGGTACATTTGATGTATCTATCATTGAGATCGGTGATGGTGTCATCGAAGTTCTTGCAACAAACGGTGATACACACCTCGGCGGTGATGATGTAGATAACGCAGTTGCCAAGTACATGCTTTCTGAGTTCCAGAGACAGGAAGGTATCGACCTCTCAGGCGATAAGATGGCAATGCAGAGAATCAAGGAAGCTGCAGAGAAGGCTAAGAAGGAGCTCTCAAGTGCTCAGACAACAAACATCAACCTTCCATTCATCACAGCTACAGCTGAAGGCCCTAAGCACTTTGATATGGATCTCAGCAGATCTAAGTTCGAAGAGCTCATCCGTGATCTTGTAGAGAGAACAACAATCCCTGTACAGAACGCTATGAAGGATGCAGGTCTTACAAACAACGATATTACAAAGGTTCTCCTTGTTGGTGGTTCTACACGTATTCCTTGTGTTCAGGAGCACGTTAAGAGACTTACAGGTAAGGAGCCTTCAAAGGCACTTAACCCTGATGAGTGTGTAGCACTTGGTGCTTCTATCCAGGGTGGTAAGCTCGCTGGTGATGCCGGTGCAGGCGATGTTCTTCTTCTTGATGTAACACCACTTTCACTTTCTATCGAGACAATGGGTGGTATCGCTACAAAGCTTATCGAGAGAAATACAACAATTCCTACAAAGAAGAGCCAGGTATTCTCTACTGCAGCTGATAACCAGACAGCAGTTGACATCAACGTTCTTCAGGGTGAGCGTCAGTTTGCCAAGGATAATAAGTCACTCGGACAGTTCCGTCTTGATGGTATCCCGCCAGCAAGAAGAGGTATGCCTCAGATCGAGGTTACATTCGATATCGATGCAAATGGTATCGTAAATGTATCTGCTAAGGATCTTGGTACAGGCAACGAGCAGCACATCACTATCACAGGTGGTTCAAACATGTCTGATGCTGATATTGATAAGGCTGTTAAGGAAGCTCAGGAGTTTGAGGCTCAGGATAAGAAGCGTAAGGAAGCTATCGATGCAAGAAACGATGCTGATTCATTCGCATTCCAGACAGAGAAGGCAATGGAAGAGGCAGGCGACAAGATCGATGCTAATTCAAAGACTCAGGTTGAGACAGACCTTCAGGCTCTTAAGGATGTACTTGCTAAGCACCCGGATGCAGCAAACATGACAGATGCTGACGTTGATGAGATCAAGGCAGCTAAGACAAAGCTTGAGCAGTCTGCACAACAGCTCTTCACAAAGATGTATGAGAACATGCAGCAGCAGGCAGGAGCTCAGGGACAGGCAGGCCCTGATATGGGTGCCGGAAATGCTCAGCAGAGCAGCAACGACAACAATGGTGCAGGCCCTGATGTTGTTGACGGTGATTACAGAGAGGTTTAACTCTGATCTTTAATTGATAAAGCCAAATATGGATTCACAGGGTATATGGAAATGTATCCTGTGAATTCTGTGCATAAAAGAAATGAGGAATTATTAATATGGCAGAACAGAAAAGGGACTACTACGAGGTCCTTGGCGTTGATAAGAACGCGGACGATGCAACGATCAAAAAAGCATATCGTGCTCTGGCCAAAAAATATCATCCTGATATGAATCCTGGTGATAAGACCGCAGAGGCTAAGTTCAAGGAAGCATCTGAAGCTTATGCAGTTCTTTCAGATCCAAAGAAGCGTCAGCAGTATGATCAGTTCGGCCATGCAGCATTTGATGGCGGAGCAGGCGGCGGTGCCGGCGGCTTTGGTGGATTTGACTTCAACAGCGGCGATTTCGGTGATATCTTCGGTGATATCTTCGGCGATTTCTTCGGTGGTGGAAGTTCAAGAAGATCAAACAGCAATGGCCCTCAGAAGGGTGCAAATATCCGTACTCAGGTCCGTATCACTTTTGAAGAGGCTGTATTTGGTACAGAAAAGGAAATTGAGCTTACTCTTAAAGATACATGTACAAAGTGTAATGGAACAGGTGCAAAGCCGGGAACCTCGCCTCAGACATGCCCTAAGTGCGGTGGTAAAGGCCAGGTAGTATTTACACAGCAGTCACTTTTCGGAACAGTACGTAATGTTCAGACATGTCCTGACTGTGGAGGTACAGGTAAGGTCATCAAGGATAAGTGCCCTGACTGTTACGGAACAGGATACATTTCTTCCAGAAAGAAGCTTAAGGTAACGATCCCGGCAGGTATTGATAACGGACAGATGGTCCGTATCCGTGAAAAGGGTGAACCAGGAAAGAACGGCGGCGGAAGAGGAGATCTTCTTGTAGAGGCAGTTGTTTCACGTCATCCTATCTTCCAGAGACAGGGAATGAATATCTTCTCAACAGCGCCTATTTCATTTGCACAGGCTGCTCTTGGCGGAGACGTGCTCATTGATACTGTTGACGGAAAGGTTGCATATACTGTTAAGGCTGGAACTCAGACAGACACAAAGATCCGTCTTAAGGGTAAGGGTGTTCCTTCACTCAGAGACGAGAACGATCGTGGTGATCAGTATGTTACACTTGTCGTACAGGTTCCGACAGGTCTTACATCAAGCTCAAAGGAGCTTCTGCGCCAGTTTGATGAACTCACAGGCGATTCACTTCACGAAGTTGAAAAAAAGACCGGAAACGGTGCTGAAAAGGAAAAAGAAAAGAAAAAGAAGAAGGGATTCTTCGGTTAAATATAAAACGGATGCTGTATTCAAGAAATACAACATCCGTTTTTATTATTCAAAGCTCATTATATCGTCATTCAGACGTCCTGTTATATGTCCCTTGACAATAGTGCCTGTGGCATATTCTTTATCTGCGGCTTTAACGCGGACATATTCTTTAGTATATCCTTCGTTATTTTCCTCAAAGAGAACTTCAACCTCACGTCCGATAAATGAATCGGCAAATTTACGTTTGTTTTCGTTGTTGAGTGCTAGAAGAACTGTACTGCGTGCGTGCTTCTGTGCATCTGTGAGCTGTCCGCTCATGCGGTCGGCAGGAGTGCCCTGACGTCTTGAATATTTGAAAATATGTGTTTCGTAGAAGTTAACTTTTTTCAAAAATTCATGTGTTTCGTCAAATTCGGCATCGGTTTCCTGAGGAAATCCAACTATAACGTCTGTAGTGATGGCTGGTGAGTCGAAATACTGTCTTAAGAGCTTTACTCCGTCAAGATACTCTTCGGCGGTGTAATGACGGTTCATGCGTCGGAGAACGCTGTCACAGCCACTCTGCAGTGAAAGGTGGAACTGCGGGCAGATCTCAGGAATGGCACTAAGGCGTTTGGCGAAATCATCGGTGATGATCCTTGGCTCAAGGGAGCCGAGACGGATTCTGTCTATGCCGTCGATCTTACTGAGCCTTTCTATAAGTGCGACAAGAGGCGATTCGATCTCGCCGGAACGGTATCCGTCGATGAATTCTGCAAAGTTCAGATGCCCGCTCTTATTTTTCTCTGAAGGCATACGGTCCACACCGTATGAAGAAAGATGGATACCGGTAAGGACAAACTCATGATATCCTTCTGAAACGAGCGCTGTAAGCTCTGAGATGATATCCTCTTCAGGGCGGCTTGTTATGACACCTCTTGCATAAGGGATTATGCAGTATGAGCAGAACATCTCACATCCGTCCTGGATTTTGACAAAGGCACGTGTGTGGTCACCTTCAAGCTGGCTGCGGCGCCTTGTTGCAGCGGCTTCTGTCATGTTTACAGGAACAGCTTCCTTTGTCACGTCACTTTCCTCAACAGGGTGCTCTGCAACGTATTTATCTATGATCTGAGCTATATTCTTTTTATCATTATTTAATATAACAATATCTACATCATCACTTAAGACCTCTTCGTCACCACGGGTGTTTACATAACATCCTGCAGCTACGACCACGGCGTTTGGATTCATGGTTCTGGCCTTATGAAGCATCTGACGAGACTTACGGTCAGCAATATTTGTTACAGAGCAGGTATTGATAACGTAGATGTCAGCTCTTTCGTCAAAGGGTACGATATTGTAGCCGTCTTTTTCGAGAGCATCCTGCATTAATTCAAGTTCATAAGCGTTAACCTTACAACCAAGGTTATGTAATGCTGCTGATTTCAATTTCGATTCCTTTCGTTAACTTGTACGTAAATGTTTATTATTTTGGGCAGGATGGATATTGACTTTTAATGCCTCGAACTTTAAGATATAAGCATATAAAGCTTAAGGAGGCGTATTTAATATGAAGACAGTTAAGATTTCTCTTAATTCTATCGATAAGGTAAAGTCATTCGTAAACGATATTACAAAGTTCGATTACGATTTTGATCTTGTATCAGGAAGATATGTAATTGATGCTAAGTCAATCATGGGTATCTTCAGTCTGGATCTTTCAAAGCCTATCGATCTTAACATTCACGCAGAGGAGAATGTCGACGAGGTTCTTAAGATCCTTGATACTTACATCGTAAAGTAATTAATATCGGTATTTCTAAGGAATTGGGTGGGGCTCGATGTTGTATAAACATCGGCCTCTCTTCGTTTGCCGTAAAATTTTTTACAGCAGACGAGAAAGCCCGATTTTATCACTCTACTTTTTCCAGACCGTCCAAAGGTTCTTTAACTCCTATTATTGAGTTGTCTATATAGTAAAAATTCAGTCCACAGTCTTTCCATTCATCAAAGTTTTTATCCTTTAAAACGAATATGCAGTCACTATAGTCTTCGCCGCTGCGGAGCCCTTCGTTATATTTATCCAGCTGCAGAGCTATAAGCTCCTCGATTCCGCGGGCATAGTAATAGCTATTCATCGTAAGACCGTAACGATAGGCGAAGTATGCGAGATTATTCATCTCTATATTGTCATCGTAGGTCATAACTATATGTTTATATCGGCTGATCTTTGAGGTCACTGCATCGTCATCCAGGTCTGAGTGTGCTTTTCTGTGCTCTTTTGTGATATCTTCATTCTTTTCAGCGATCGCGCCTGAAAGATCATATACCTGAAGAAATACACAGGCAAAGATTATCACGATACTTGCAGTTGTCTTGAAATTTCTGACACACAGCGTAAAAGCTCCGATGTACAGGATCCATACAGCAGGCCAGATAAAACGTCCGGTTGAGCGGAATGTTCCGAAGAAGTCTCCGATTATACCGGGCTGCGAAATAGTCAGGAAGAGCTTCGTATTAAGCGAGATCTCAGGAAAGACCGCAAACGCACAGAAGAATACAAAGGTTCCGAGAAACAGCGTGAATCTCAGGTGTTTTTTGCAGTATTTCACAGGATGCAGACTGCGGCGATTCTTAAAGAGAATGCAGGTAATATCGATCAATATGAGCAATATCATTCCGGCGCCGAGATAGCCGTAGCCTTCATACTGCAGACCGTTCTGCAGCGGCAGATCAGGAAAGATCATACTTTTGCCTATCGGATTGAAGAAGGTATTCATATTTGCGGTATAACCACCGGCAAGATACACCTGCTCCACATCCCCATAAAATGCGCCCATGAGCCAAAGCCCTAAAAGCGCAGTGAGGATTATAGATGCTGCCTGGAACAACACATCCTGAAGCTTTTTGTTTAGGATGAGCTCTTCGATGGCTGAAAATCCCCAGATAAATGCGCCCATTGCAAAGAGGTACGGATGTATCGTGACAGCGACAAATGAATATACTGCCCAGATGAGACATTTTTTCCGGCGAGCCTTTTTACGGGTGTCATTTAGCCAGAGAAGAATAGGTAAAAGTATCAGCCACTGTGCTGTCAGCGTAGTGTGATAAAACATCCGCTGAAGCATGTGAGGTGCTATACAGAAGGCTGCGGAGCCGATGATTGAAGCATACCGGCTGTGCGTGAGCCTTAGCAGGATCAGGGCGCCTACACCTCCGGTAAGTCCGGTGCTGATCAGGCCATACCATCCAAGATACTGAAAGGTATGCGGAAGCAATGGACTCAGGAGCTTGCAGATAAATGCGACCAGCGGCATCGAATCCGTATATAGAACAGACATTTTATAGGGATAGGAGAGCGTGCTTATGAGCCCAAGGGGGAAATCCCATGCGCTTTCACGGTAGTGACACCATCCGAGAAAATGCTGTTTTATATCAGGGTCTGCCATGCCGAAGATCCAGTCCACATTGGTGACATCAAGCACACCTGTCCCGTAACAGGCAATGAACAGAGCTGCACCAATGAGGAAGGAGCCAATAAATATTAAGATCTTATCTCTCTTCGTTTCCAATGAGAACTACCTCATCTGTTTCGATAGCTGTCTTGAACAGCTCATCGATCTTTTCATCAAGCTTCGTTTCTGATTTTTTGATAATATTAAGGTTTGGCTTTGTTACAGGATGCTTTGCAACGAAAATTGTGCAGCAATCCTCATAAGGAAGGATAGAGGTCTCGTAGGTTCCGAGCTTTTCGGAGAGATCGATGATATCCTGCTTGTCAAAGCCGATAAGCGGACGATAAACCGGAATATTGCAGGCTTCGTCGGTGCAGAAAAGACTTTTCATGGTCTGGCTTGCAACCTGGCCGATGGACTCACCGGTGATAAGGCCGAGAAGGTCATTCTGTCTTGCAATATGCTCAGCGATTCGCATCATATAGCGGCGCATGATGATAGTAAGCTCATCGTGCGGGCATTTTTCATAGATATAGAGCTGAATATCTGTAAAGTTGATAATGTGAAGGTGGATAGGGCCTGTCCATTTTGAGATCTGACGGGCAAGATCCATTACCTTCTGCTTGGCACGCTCTGAGGTATAAGGCGGTGCATTGAAATATACTGCATCCAGCTCAACACCGCGGCGTGAGACCATGTATCCGGCCACAGGGGAATCAATTCCGCCTGAGAGAAGGAGAAGAGCACGGCCGTTGGTTCCAAGAGGCATACCGCCGCAGCCCTTTATCGTCTTAGAGTACATGAAAACTGTTTCGCGGACTTCGATGTGGAGTCTGACTTCAGGATTGTGTACGTCCACATGAGTCTCGGGATAAGCCATGAGAATTGCTTCTCCGGCGTCGGCATCCATAGTCATTGAAGGGATTGGATAGCTCTTATTTGCACGTCGTGTCTCTACCTTGAAAGAGAAGTTCTTATCAGGGTAGTTTTCACCGATAAATTCTACAGCAGCCTTGACTACATCGTCATGATCCATGCTGTCAAGAACGCGTACAGGGCAGATACCTACAACACCGAAAACCTTTTTGAGCTCTTCGACAGTCTCTTCGTAGTCGTAGTTGGCACACTGTACGAAGACACGTCCGTTGATCTTTGAAACATCGAATTCGCCGCTGATCTTTTCAAGATGCTTCTTTACGTTTCGTACAAGTGCATCCTCGAATACATAACGATTTTTTCCCTTAACGCCGACCTCAGCGTATTTTAATAAAAAAGCCTGAAACATTTAAATACCTTACTTTCTTGTGAATTTTCTAAGTGTCGGAACGAGCTCTTTAAGAGTATCGAGTGTGTATTCGAGCTCTTCCTTTGTTGTGTGTGCGCTGAAGCTTAAACGTACTGTGGAATCAAGTGCAAAACGCGGCACATCGATCGCTTTAAGTGTTGCTGAAACTGCAGGCTTGTTTGATGAGCAGGCAGAACCTGCTGAAACATAAATTTCCTTTTCTTCAAGAGCATGGAGCAGAACCTCAGCCCTCACGTTCTTAACTGTAAGTGAAATAATGTATGGTGCTCCGAATTCAGCAGAACCGTTGACTGTAACGTCATCAAGCTTTGTGACTTCAGAGACAAAATAATCGTGAAGCTCTTTGAAGTGCTTCTGGTTTTCTTCCATATGTTTGTACATTTCAGAGGCTGCGTAAGCAAAACCTGCAACTCCCGGTACATTTTCTGTGCCGGAACGCATGCCATTCTGGTGTCCGCCGCCAAAGATTATCGGCGAAATATGTGTGCGCGGACTTACATAGAGAAGTCCGACTCCCTTAGGTCCGTGTATCTTATGCGAACTTGCTGAAAGCAGGTCGATATGGAGCTTTGAAGGGATGAGCGGAAGCTTACCGAAGCCCTGTATGTCATCAACATGGAAGAGACAGTCAGGGGCAGTGCTGTGGATAAGCTCGCCGATCTCGGCTATTGGCTGAATTGTTCCGATCTCGTTATTGACGTGCATGACAGAAACAAGCACTGTATCTTCACGAAGAAGTTCTTTGAGTTGGTCAAGACTTACTCTTCCTGTGGAGTCAACATCGAGGTAGTCGATCTGCCAGCCTCGTGATTCAAGGAATTTCATCGGAGCAGAAACTGCGGCGTGTTCAATGCGGGTTGTGATCATGTGATGACCGCGGCTTCCGTAATGGATCGCTGCGCCGATTATAGCTGTATTGTTGCTTTCTGTACCGCCGGAGGTAAAGATGATGTCATTCTTTCCGCATTTAAGAAAATCTGCAAAAGAATCTCTTGCGCTTCGGATGTACTTTTCAGCATCAAAGCCTTTATTGTGAAGACTTGAAGGATTACCATAATCTTCAAGGAAAATTTTGTTCATTAGCTCTACGGCTTCCGGGAGGACCCTTGTAGTCGCAGAATTATCAAGATAGCATTCCATTTTAGTGACCTTCTCCTAAAAAATTATTTAGTTTCAAATTTATATATGAACCATGAAAGGACTACCATTGCAGCTGTCTCTGTCCTGAGAATGCGCTTTCCAAGGGTGATAGGAGTTATTCCGGATTCCTTGCAGAGCGCGATTTCATCTTCGCTGAAACCGCCTTCCGGGCCTATAAATATGCCTATAGACTGACCGGAAGAAACCTTTTCGATAAGGTCTCTGGTGGTGTCGAAATCTTCGGCAAGCTCATAGGGGATAAATACCTTGTCAAGTGAGCCGGAATCCTCGACTGCTTCGCGGAAATTCATGATATGTGTGACTTCCGGGATGAAAGCACGTTTACTCTGCTTTGCTGCAGCTTCGGAGATCATATTCCAGCGCATGAGTTTAGACTTTTCACGCTTTGCATCTATTTTGACTATAGAGCGTGAACAGCTTACAGGTACGACTCTTGCAACGCCCAGTTCAACGCACTTCTGTATGATAGTTTCCATTTTGTCGGACTTTGGAAGTCCCTGGTAAAGAGTTACTTTTACCGGGAGTTCGACGTCCTCCTGCTTTATAAAATCAAGACGGCAGTGAACTGCGGTTTCTGTGAAATCTTCAATATGACATCTATAATCATTTCCGGAAACACCGTCGCCTACGGAGATCACTTCGCCTTTTTTCATGCGAAGTACATTTCTGATATGGTTGTAGTCTTTACCGTCGATGTAGATATCCTGACCCTGAATATTTGATGGATCAACAAAAAAATGATACATACGCGCCTCGCTTCTTATTTAAGCTTAGAAACATATGAAACCCATTCGCCGTCATCGTGGCGCTCAAGGATCTCAAAGCCTGCAGCTTCAATGAATTCTTTAACTTCGTCGGCTTTTTCATCAATGATACCGGAAGTTATGTAAACTCCATCCGGGGCCAGAAGTGATGGGACCATAGGAGTGAGCGGCTTCAAAACATCCGGAAGAATGTTAGCGACAACTATACGATAGTTTTTGCCGCACTTTTTCTGTACGGAGCTGTCATCGAGGATATTTCCGAGGATCAGCTCGAAGTCAGCATTCTTTAAGCCGTTTACTTCGAAATTTTCTGCAACAGCCGGAATAGCACCTTCGTCAAGGTCTGTGCCCTTGGCATGAGAAATTCCGAATTTAAATGCCATAAGAGAAAGAATACCACTTCCGGTACCGATATCAAGAAGATTATCTCCGGGCTTTATATATTTTTCCAGTGCTTTGATACAGAGCCTTGTGGTGTGGTGGGCACCTGTGCCGAAAGCTGTTCCGGGATCTATGTGAATAGTCCAGTCAAAGTCATCGCTGCTTTCAGAACTTTCCCAGGATGGGATGAAAAGTGCGCGTTTTCCGTCTTCAAAATCTATTGTGAACTGGTGGAAAAATTCCTTCCAGTTATTGATCCAGTCTTTGTCCTCTGTCTGTCTTATACTGATTCCACCATCACCGATGTTAACAGTCTCTCTGAGGCTGTTGATAAGCGCTGAGGCTTCACGGAGAACAGCTCTTGAATCCTTTGAGGAGTCAAGATAAAAGCTGACAAAAGCAACATCCTCCGGGATATCGTTTTCCGGAAGCTCGTCATAGAACATCTCGCTGGCACTGATCTCAGCAGGGATAGAAGCATCCTCGATCTCGATACCGTCAACACCGATATCCGGAAGTAAAGCGGAGAGTATATCCTCTGCTTCAGGAGTGGTCTTGATCGTATATTTATTGTACTGCATTATTTTTCCTTTCAGGTACTTTAAAACATAAGTAGAGATATGATAGCATAAAGCAGGAATATGGTCAAAAGAACCGGAAGGGCTTAAAGGCAAAAATATTTTTTTAAGCTTAAGTTTAGCTATTATTAATATAATTGTTAAATAATGTTCACTTTATAAACAATTATGTTAGATAATATATATTACATTTTTGTAGAGGAGAGAAAATGCTTACTTGTTTATACAACATATTTATCATGCCGCTTGTCCTGGTTATGGAAACGATCTTTTCTGTAACCTACAGGATGTTCGGTAATGCAGGAATAGCGATCGTTTCTGTGAGCATAGCGGTTAATGTACTTTCGCTTCCGCTTTATAGAAAGGCGGATGCGATTCAGGATGAGGAGCGCCGGATGCAGAAGCTTATGGCACTTCCTATAAAACACATCCGTAAGACCTTTAAGGGTGATGAAAGGTTCATGATACTGCAGGCTTACTACCGTGAGCAGAACTATTCACCGCTTTATGTTTTCAGAGGTTCACTTCCGCTGCTGCTTCAGATTCCGTTTTTTACGGCGGCGTATAAATATCTTTCGAATTTATCGTTATTAAAGGGTACATCTTTTTGGATTATTAATGATATGGGCTCACCGGATCAGCTCTTAGTACTGTTCGGTATTTCAATCAATATTTTTCCAATCTTAATGACACTTATAAACTTTATATCCGGAGTGATCTATACAAGAGGCTTTCCGTTAAAGGATAAGGCTCAGCTCTATATCCTTGCGCTGATCTTCCTTGTATTTTTGTATGACAGACCGGCAGGACTGGTATTTTACTGGACCTTAAACAATCTGTTTTCTCTTGTGAAAAATATTTTCCTGAAGCTGGTGCCGAATCCGGGGAAAGTGCTTTCAGTGATACTGAGCGCAGCATCGGTGGTGATCTTTGCTTCGTGTATGGCTGTTGGAAAGCTCGGAAGTCTAAAGAGAGCAGTGTTTATGCTCCTCTTATTCGGACTTATGAATATTCCGACTCTTATAAGATTTGCAGCAGCCTGCAAAGATAAAGCTCCGAATGGTGTCATTGCAGGTGCGCTTAAGAAATTCAGAGAGATTTTATCTGGAATTATTAATACTGATGTTAAGACCGGGAAGATATTCCTTCTTTCAGGCTTATGCCTTACATGTGTATACGGTGTATTGATCCCTATGTCTGTTGTCAGCGCGTCACCTGAGGATTTTGTAAACGTATATTCATACGTTAATCCGCTGTATTATGTGCTCAGCACTGCATCGATAGCAGCCGGATTTTTCCTTGTGTGGGGCGGAGCTATAATCTATTTCTTTGGAACTGAGAAAGTTAAAAAGTTCCAGACCTTTGTCATGTTTTTACTTGCGATAGCTTCGCTTGTCAATTACATGTTTTTTGGAAAGAATTTCGGTACACTTTCAACATTGCTTGAATATAAAGAGGCAGTTCATTATTCGACATCAGAGAAGCTTATAAATGTCGCTGTACTTGTGGTACTTTTCTGTGTACTTGCGTTTGTATATCGTGCACGCAGGCAGTTTGTGGCTATGGCTCTTTCGGTGATACTTATCGGCGGTGTGGCTCTTACAGCCTATAATGTCGTTGGAGTTAATAAAGATATTTCAGATATCGAGTATATAGACGAGGGAAGAAAGAATGCAAAGTCTTCCGATGATGAAGTGGAGCCGATAATCAAGCTCAGCAGGAATGAAAAGAACGTGGTCGTCATTCTTCTCGACAGAGCAATAAGCGGCTATGTTCCTTATATGTTAAATGAGCGCCCTGAGCTTAAGGAGCAGTTCTCCGGATTTACCTATTATCCGAATACTATTTCTTTCGGAGAGCATACTAATCTGGCAGCCCCTGCGGTATATGGCGGATACGAATATACTCCCGCGGCTATAAATGCACGTACAGATGAGACAATGGCAGAAAAAAACGATCAGGCAGATCTGCTGATGCCGGTACTTTTTTCTGATAACGGCTATCAGGCAACGGTCTGTGATCCGTCATATGCGGGGTACAAGGATATACCGGATCTCTCTATCTACGAGAAGTATTCCGGGATCAGCGCTTATCACACAAAGCTTGGTGAATACACTAATCTTTTAAGTGATGATGAACTTGCAGCTGATCACAAAGAGATAAAATACAGAAACTTTTTCTGGTACAGCTTATTTAAGGCCTCACCGTTGTTTCTGCAGAACTTTATCTATGATTCCGGAGATTACTTTGGAACCACAGTTAATAACATGGATCAGGATTTCCTTAGAAACTATGCGGTACTTAAGAATCTCTCAAAGCTTACTGACATAACAGATAACGGCAAGGGAAGCTTTTTCATGATCCACAATAATACAACACATAATCCGTCAGAGCTTCAGATGCCTGACTATGTGCCGAGTGGAAATGTCAATAATTCACAGTATGATGACCCGTCGAGGTTTACCCTTAACGGAAAGACAGTCGATGCCTATAAAGAGGAAAAACCTGGTAAATATCATTATCATGTAAATATGGCATCATTTATACAGCTTGGAAACTGGTTTGATTACCTTAAAGAACAGGGGATTTATGACAATACAAGAATTATAATCGTTGCAGATCATGGCTATGATCTTGGACAGTTTGAAGATATGATCGTAAATGATGAGCTTGACGTTGAAGCTGTAAATCCGCTTCTTATGTTCAAAGACTTTGATGCGAAAGAATTTACTACTGATAACACCTTTATGACAAATGCGGATGTTCCGACGCTTGCAATGGAGGGAGTGATCAGTGACCCGGTAAATCCGTTTACGGGAAATGAAGTAAATTCTGATGCGAAGAATAAAGAGCCTATGATGGTGACACTTTCCGACAATCTGCATCTTGAGAAGAACAGTGGAAATGTGTTCAACACAGGCGATTCTTCATGGTATACGGTAAGTGAAAATATTTTCGATAAATCTAACTGGGTCTATGCCGGCAATAAAAGTGCCGGAGAATAAGGAAGGGCAGAAATTATGAATTATTCCGGAATTTTACTATATATTGATCCGGGTACTGGAAGCATGCTGTTTTCGGTAATAGTTGGAGTAGCTGCTGCTGTTGTATTTTTTCTTCAAAAAATCTTTCTGAAGGTTAAATTTATGATAAGCGGAGGCAAGGTTGATACTGCATCGGCAAAGAAGATACCGTACCTGATATTCAGTGATAATAAATGGTATTGGAATATTTTTAAGCCGGTGTGTGACGAGTTTGAAAAGAGAAAAATACCGCTTGAGTACTGGACTGCAGCTTCTAATGATCCGGCACTTGAAGAAAAGTATGAATATGTTAAATGTGAGTTCATAGGTGAGGGAAACAAAGCCTTTGCCCGTTTGAATTTTGCAAAGGCCGGTATACTTCTTGCGACAACTCCCGGGCTTGATGTATATCAGTGGAAACGCTCACAGAATGTGGATTGGTATGTGCATACCTATCATTCTACTGGAGACAGTGCTCTTTACAGGATGTTCGGGCTTGATTATTATGATGCGGTTCTTCTTTCCGGAAATGTGCAGGAAAAGAACATAAGAAATATGGAAAAAATAAGACCTTCCATAAAGAAGAAAGAGCTTACTTATGTGGGCTCCGCATATATGGATGTGATGAAGAAGCGGCTTGAAGAGACAGGACGTGCCGAAAAGGCCGGAAGGACAGTGCTCGTGGCATCTTCCTGGGGTAAAAGCTCTATTCTGTCAAGGTTTGGCGGAGAATTGATCGAAGCCTTGCAGAAAACAGGATATGAGATCATAGTTCGTCCACATCCGCAGTCATTTGTTTCGGAAATTCCTCTTATGGAAGAGCTTCAGCGTAAATACCCTGAAAGCGAAAAGCTTTCATGGAACAGGGACAATGACAATTTTGATGTCCTTAATAAAGCAGATATCATGATAACCGACTTTTCGAGTGTTATATTTGACTATGCACTGGTTTTTGATAAGCCGGTGTTGTACGCAGATACATCCTTTGATCTTTCACCTTATGATGCGTGGTGGCTTGATAAAGAAGGTCTATACAGCTTTGATGCGCATAAGAGAATAGGACAGAAGCTTGAAAAGTGTGACTTTGGAGATATAAAGGAAATCATCGACAGGTTGATAGAAGAGGACCCACTGAAGGCTGGAAGGGCTGAGGTGCGTGGCGAAAGATGGGAGCTTCCGGGAGAAGCTGCTGTTCGTACAGTGGATTACCTTGTTGGAAAGTATGAAGAATTGGGACAGAAAGCAGGAGGAATTTGATATGCAGGCATTGATTCTGGCAGCTGGAATGGGTAAAAGGCTAAAAGAATATACTGAGAATAATACCAAGTGTATGGTTAAGGTAAACGGGGTTTCTCTCATTGAAAGGATGCTGCGCGAGCTTGACGGATTAGAGCTCCAGCGGATAATAATCGTCACAGGCTATAAAAGTGAGCTCCTTAAGGGCTATATAGAAAGTCTTGGTGTAAAAACCCCACTTGTGTTTGTTGAAAATAAAATATATGATACAACAAATAATATTTATTCGCTCTTTATTGCGGACAAATATCTTCTCGAAGATGATACTCTGCTTCTGGAGTCTGATCTGATCACTGAACATGGAGTGATAAAGGGACTCGCGGAAGATGAAAGGGACTCTGTTGCACTGGTGGATAAATATGATGACTGGATGGATGGAACTTGCTTAAAACTTGATGAAAATGACAATATAATTGATTTTATTCCCGGAAAAAAATTTTGTGAAGAAGAAAAATCAGAGTATTATAAAACAGTCAATATGTACAAGTTTAGCCGTGGCTTTTCGACTAAGTATTATGTTCCCTTTATGGAGGCATATAGAAAAGCTATGGGAGATAATGTTTACTATGAGTCAGTTATTGGTATAATAAGAAGTCTTGAAGGGCAAACTCTAAAGGCACGCAGGCTTAACGGAGAAAAATGGTATGAGATCGATAATGAGAATGATCTCAGAGCAGCGTCAGAGCTTTTCAAATAATTTGTTTTTCGAGACAGAAAAGCGAAGGGCATTATATGTATGCGAAAGTGGTTTAACAGGTACCTTCATGTGGTACTTCTGATATTCTTTGCACTTATCATTACTTTGGCAGTCTGCAGAAGTTTATGGAGTGATGGCAGGCATGTGCTTATAAATGAGGTGTGTGCTTCAAATCTGTCAACAGTTTCTGATAATTACGGGAGATATCCGGATTGGATAGAGCTGTATAATCCGACTTCTGAAGATGTGGATATTACAGGGTGGCGTCTTTCTAAAAACAAAGCGCTTGATTCAGGATGGACGATCGATGGAAAGATAGTACCGGCGAATGGATATCTTATAATATTTGCAGATAGTGATGGAGTAGATGGAGAGGCTGACTTTTCAATCTCGTCTGAGGGGACTGCAATAAGTCTGACGACTCCAAGCGGCAGAGTAATTGATGAAATAGATGTTCCTTATCTGAAACCGGATACAGTCTGGGGAAGGATAAGGGATGGAGATTCGAAATGGGATAGGCTGACACCTACGCCTATTGCCAGTAATGACAGTGCAGTGAGTCTTAAAGAAACACTGAATGCGGCTGTTAATTTCTCCGAAAGCAGCGGCTTTTATGATGAAGACTTCAAGCTTTCTCTAAGTACAGAGCCGGGACTTACGATCCGTTATACACTTGACGGTAGTGAGCCGGACAGTGATTCAGAGAAGTATACAGCACCGTTGGAGATAACGGATGCAAGTAAAAATGAAAATGTGTATTCTGCAAGTGAAGATGTTGCGATAAGGACTTATATTCCTTCAAAGCCGGTGGATAAGGCAGTTGTGGTAAGAGCTGCAGCCTTTGATGATTCCGGGAAAAAGAGTGATTCCTATACATCGGTTTATTTTGTCGGATACGATAAAAAAGAAAAATATGATGGTATCAGCGTTGTAAGCCTTGTAAGCGATCCTGAGGGGCTTTTCTCCTATGAGAACGGAATTTATGTGCTGGGTAAGACCTATGCGGATTACGTAACTTCCGGAGCAGAAGAAAGCTACGATAAAGCCGGGATATGGTGGTGGACCCCGGGAAACTATCACCTTGCCGGAAGGAAAGCTGAAAGAGCTGCTGTGGTATCATTTTTTGATGAAAACCATGAGCTTGAGCTGACACAGGCACTTGGCGTCAGGATAAAGGGCGGCGGAAGCCGTGGATATGCGCAGAAGAGCTTTAATCTTTTCGCCAGAGGTGCATATGGAGATTCATATTTTGATAAAAATCTGATCGCAGGTGACAGGAAAGAAAAATCTATATCTCTTTTCAGCGGAGGTGATGATCTCAGCACAAAGCTTAAGGATATGCTTTTCGCGGACATTATGAAAGACAGCTCGGCAGCAGTGCTTGAAGGAAAGCCGGCAGCGGTTTTTCTGGATGGCGAGTACTGGGGATTATACTGGATCGCACAAAAGTACAGCAAAACATATTTTTCGGATAAATATGGCGTTGATGAAAACAATGTCATAATGATAAAAAATGATGCTGTCGGTGCAGGTGATCCTGAGGATAAAGAGCTTTATGACGAGCTTACCACGTATGTTACGCATGCTGATCTGAATGATCCGGCGGTTTATGAAGAGTTCAAAAAGCGGGTGGACATAGACAGTCTTTTGGATTATTACACTGCGCAGATCTACATTGCGCATACTAACGACTGGCCCGGATCTAACGTTGGAATGTGGCGCGTCAGAGAGACCGGCAATGGTGAATATGAAGATGGAAAGTGGAGATTCTGCATATTTGATGTGAATTCCACATCCATGGATCTTGAAAATGTTGAGCTTGAAAGTCTTACAGAAGTCAGCGGTAAGAACTGGCTCCTTAAGTCGCTAATGAAGAGTGAACAGTTTAGAAAAGATTTTAAGGAGCGCTTTGATGAAATAAGCACAGAGCTCTTTGATACAGAGCAGGTGAATGCTAAGATAGATTCGCTGGCAGAGCTTATAAGACCACAGATGGAGCTTACATATGAGCGCTATTACAGTGGGAAAAAGACGATAAGCGATTTTGATGCTGAAGTGGATAAGCTCAAGGAATTTTATGAAAAGCGTTACGAATACATAGTTAAAGATGTTGAGTTAAATTGTAAATAGTTAGTTGTTATTAGACATTTTAAACTGTTTACGGTAGAATCAATTAATTGGGGAAAGAAGAGGATATGAGCGATAAGACAGTCAAATTTAGGCATGAGATGAAATATTTGATTAGCTATGCAGAAAAAGACGTGATTGAAAGTCGTCTTAAAACGTTTGCATCGATTGACTCTCATGCTATTGATGGTCAGTACTTCATACGAAGCCTGTATTTTGATGATTTATGGCACAATGCGTATGAAGAAAAAATGGCCGGAACAGCTGTGAGAAAAAAATATCGTATAAGAATTTATAATTATAGTGATGATTTTATAAGCCTTGAATGTAAACGTAAACAGGGAAACTATATATACAAAGCTTCGGCCCGCCTGAGCAGAGAAGAAGTAGAAAAGATCATAAAAGGTGACTATGCATTTCTTCTCAAACGTGATGATGAACTGTGCAGAGAATTTTATCTGGAATGTACTGTTAATGGCATGAAGCCGGAGGTCATCGTAGACTATGACCGGATTCCGTGGATATATGATCAGGGAACGGTGCGGATCACATTTGACATGAAGGTAAGGTCCGCTTTCACTGATTGGGATATATTCAGTAAAAATATCCCGGTATATGATGCGATGGAGCCGGAATATCTTATCATGGAAGTAAAATACACAGAATTTCTTCCGGATATTTTCAGAAGCATCCTTCCTCCGGAGCAGTCGATATATACTGCTGCATCCAAGTTTGTTATGTGCGATGATGTAAAAAGAAATATTTATGGGTTTAATTAAGGTTAAAATAATAAATCAGGTGTAATATCTAAAGGGGATATTTATCACCAAGGGGCAAAGGAAAGGTTGGAATTATAATGAGCGTTAAAGCAATGATCAAGAAATCGGTACTGGAATCTGATATGTATAATCAGACAATTTCTCTCAGCACTCTGCTTACCATTATGGTTGATATGGCACTGGCACTGATTGCTGGGCTTCTTATTTATGCAATTTATAAGAAGTTTTACAAGGGAGTTATCTATTCCAGATCGTTTGCACTTACTCTTGTAGGAATGACAGTTCTTACATGTATGGTTACACTTGCTATTAGTACAAACATAGTTATCTCACTTGGTATGGTCGGTGCACTTTCAATCGTCAGATACCGTACGGCGATCAAGGAACCGCTGGATATTTTGTATCTCTTCTGGGCGATAACGACAGGTATTACAGTTGGTGCAAGTATGTATCTTCTTGCAGCTATCGGAATGTTCTTCATGCTCATCCTTATCATTGCGATGAATGGAAAGCACAGTATTGCAAAGGCTTATATCATGGTCATTCATGCAAATGGTGATGCTGAGGAAAAGGCACTTGAAAAGCTTAAGAAGTTTGAGCATTCAGTTAAGTCAAAGACTGTAAGAGAAGGAAGCACAGAGCTTACGGTTCAGGTTGACTGTGTTGAGAAGGATCTCAAGGTGGCAGATGAGATCCGTGCTATCAGCGGAATCGATGATGTTACAATGATCGCTTACAATGGCGAGTATCACGGATAAGTTTCGTAAATTTAGATAATTCACAAAAATTTAACGATGGACATAGAATTAGGAGGATTTCTGTATAGGAATCCCCCTAATTGCATATACAGATTTTTTACACTTTCGGATGTTGGTATATACGTTTTCTTGAATTTTTGTCATTGGTGATATACAATTAAGAGAATAGATTGAATGAAAATGCCAATTTTCGTTCATAAAAGGTGCACTTCAAAAAAGGAGAGCAGGACGGAATGAATTTAAAAGATAAAGATCTTGGAAGTACTCAGTTTTTCAAAGTTGAAACAGAGCCGGAAACAGGCGTAAAGGTAGTACTTTCAACAGTGTATGAAGCATTAACGGAAAAAGGATATAATCCGATAAGTCAGATCGTTGGATATATTATGTCAGGAGACCCTACATATATCACAAGTCATAATAATGCAAGATCGCTTATTATGAAGGTAGAACGGGATGAGCTCGTTGAGGAACTTCTGAAACAATATATTAAAAGCAATGGCTGGGACAAATGAAATACATCGGATTAGATTATGGATCAAAGACCGTTGGAGTCGCTTTAAGTGACCCAACAGGTAAACTTGCACATGGCGTGGAGATAGTGCGCCGTGAAAACGAAAAAAGATTGAGGCGCACTTGTGCCCGAATAGAGACTATCATCGTAGACAGTAAGGTTGATGAGGTAATAGTAGGACTTCCGTTGAACATGGACGGGAGCGAGGGAGAGCGCGCTGAAAAAGCCAGGGCTTTTGCGGATATGATCGGAAGACGTACAGGACTTCCTATTCACATGGTAGATGAGCGCCTTACGACAGTTGAAGCAGACGAGATCATGGATGCCAACGATATGAAGGACAGGCGTGAAAGAAAGGAACGTGTCGACAGCATTGCTGCGGCTGTTATCCTTCAGGATTATATAAACAGTTTAGAGAATTGAGGATTAAATGGAAAAGCTTAAATTCACATCAGAAGATGGCGAAGAGATGGAGTATTTTATACTTGCTGAAACTTCAGTAAAGGGTTCACAGTATTTACTTGTAACAGAGGATGAGGAAGGCGATACTGATGCACTTATTCTCAAGGAAGAGGGAGTAGCTGAAGGTTCAGACGACGTTGTCTATGCGACAGTCTTCGATGAAGAAGAACTTACACCGGTGATGGAGGCCTTTGGCAAACTGTTAGGGGATGTAGAGTTTGAATGAAAAAAATCCGTTGAATTTCGAAACTTTTGAAGAAGAACAATTGAAAGCAAGGCTTAAGGAGAAGGGCCTCAAGATAACAAGTCAGAGGCTCCTCATTTTGCGCATTCTTACAGAGGCAAGAGGTGCGCACCTTACGGCTGAAGAAATATATAGAAAGACATGTGAGCTCGGTCTGGGAATCGGACTGGCCACTGTTTATAGATCGATCCAGCTTTTAGTTCAGCTTGGGCTCGTAGATCGTATTAATCTCGATGACGGAAATGCGCGTTATGAAATTAGCGACATTGACGAAAGCGTGGGAGCACATCACAGGCATCATCATCTTATCTGTATTAAATGCGGGAATATAATTCCTTTCGAAAAAGATCTGCTTGATGATCTTGAATTAAATGTTTCTGAAACGACCGGTTTTAGAATTGTCAATCACGAAGTGAGATTTTACGGCTATTGTGCTGAGTGTGCGAAAAAAATGGACGAAGGAAATACGTCTTTGAAATAAAGGACGGTACATGAACGGAGGATTAAATATTTGAAAAAACTGAATAAAGACCACTCTAAGCTGAAGATCATACCTCTCGGCGGTCTTGAACAGATCGGAATGAACATTACAGCGTTTGAGTATGAGGACAGCATCATTGTAGTGGACTGCGGACTTGCATTTCCGGAGGATGACATGCTCGGAATTGATCTTTGTATTCCAGATGTGAGCTACCTTAAAGACAACATCGATAAGGTAAAGGGATTTATTATCACACATGGACACGAGGATCATATCGGAGCGCTTCCATATGTCCTGAAGGAGGTAAATGCGCCTATTTATGCTACCAAGCTTACAATCGGCCTTATCGACCGTAAGCTTGAAGAGCATGGGCTCTTAAAGTGTGTAAGACGTAAGGTGATCAAGCATGGTCAGTCTATCAATCTCGGAGCTTTCCGAATTGAGTTCATCAAGACTAACCATTCAATTGCCGATGCATCTGCACTTGCCATCTATTCTCCGGCAGGAATCGTAGTTCACACAGGAGACTTTAAGGTTGACTACACACCGGTATTCGGTGATGCTATCGATCTTCAGAGATTCGGTGAAATCGGCAAGAAGGGTGTTCTTGCGCTTATGTGCGATAGTACAAATGCTGAACGTGAGGGCTTTACCAGATCTGAGCGTACTATTGGAAAGGTGTTTGATACACTTTTCGGAGAGCACAAGAGAAACCGTATCATAATTGCCACATTTGCATCTAATGTAGACCGTGTTCAGCAGATAATCAACTCTGCTGAAAAGTATGGAAGAAAAGTCGTTGTCGAAGGACGTTCAATGGTCAACGTTATCGAGACAGCAACAGAGCTTGG
Source organism: Lachnospiraceae bacterium (assembly GCA_024692715.1). Taxonomy (GTDB): domain Bacteria; phylum Bacillota; class Clostridia; order Lachnospirales; family Lachnospiraceae; genus NK4A144. The sequence goes on along the minus strand of JAILMH010000003.1, from coordinate 29,674 downwards.
CTACATTAAGATCACGGATAATACACTTATCAGCGTTGATGAGATCAAGAATTATCCGGATGAAAAGCTTGTTATCGTCACAACAGGAAGCCAGGGAGAGTCAATGGCTGCCCTTTCGAGAATGGCGATGAACATGCATAAGAAGGTTACGATCAAGCCTAACGACGTTATCATCTTCAGTTCAAATCCGATTCCCGGAAATGAGAAATCAGTTTCAAGGATCATTGATGAACTTGAAGAAAAGGGTGCAGAGGTTATTTTCCAGGATGCTCATGTTTCAGGACATGCGTGCAGAGAGGAGATCAAGCTTATCTACTCCCTTGTAAAACCTAAGTATTCTATTCCTGCACACGGAGAGTACCGTCACCGCCATGCACAGGCAACTATTGCCGAGGAGCTCGGATATGATCACGATCACATCCTTATGCTTCATTCAGGTGATGTGCTTGAGATAGATGATGACGGGGCAAAGGTTGCAAAGCACGTACCGACAGGCGCTATATATGTTGACGGACTTGGAGTCGGTGATGTTGGAAATATCGTACTCCGTGACAGACAGCATCTTGCTGAGGACGGTATTGTCATCATAGTACTTACAATGCAGCGCGGAACAGGACAGGTTCTTGCAGGACCTGACATCGTTTCAAGAGGTTTTGTATATGTAAGAGAATCTGATGCACTTCTTGAGGATTCGACAGAGATCCTTCAGGATCAGATGGATGAACTTTCGGAAAAAGGTATTACAGACTGGAGCAAGATCAAGAGCACGCTCAGAGACAGTCTTTCTGATTATCTTTGGAAAAAGACGAAGCGTCGCCCTATGATTCTTCCCATCATAATGGAAGTATGATATCAGAAGAAAATATTTTAGATTTTGTAAAAGCTGTGCGCGATACAGATGAGTATCGCAAACTTAAGGAAACCGAGCTTTCATTGAAAAAAGAACCTGCGCTGCTGGCGGAGGCAAGGCGTATCAGGCGCCAGCACTATGAGCTTTTGCTGAGAACGCCGGATGAAAAACTTCTCGAAGAAGAGATCAGATTTGCAGATGAAAATGAAAGCGTATATAATAACCCGAGGATACATGATTATCTCGAAGCAGAGGCGGAGCTTAACCGCCTGCTTCGGGATTGCATGGATCTCTTTATAATGCGAATGAAAGAGGATTGGGACATCATATTATGAGAAATATGGTCATTTCAATGTGTGCCATGATGGCCAGAATACTGATAATTGTGATCATGCTTATTCTGATCGTCAGCTGGGGAAAGCAGGCTTATAGCTTTGGCTATCGCGTCTTTGCCGAGAAGGCGGTATCGTCCGGTGACGGTGTTGACGTGACAGTAGAAATTCCCAGTGGAGCGTCTGCGTCTGAAATTGGAGAGATCCTTGAAGATCATGGGCTTATTCGTGATGCAAAGCTTTTCAGCTTTCAGGAAAAATTTTCTGAGTACAGTGGAAAGCTAAAAGGCGGCACATACGAGCTGAGTACAGCTATGACCGCTGAAGAAATGATGGAAATAATGGCTGGTGATGGTGAATCATCTACTGAAGAAACCTCAGAAAAGGCTTCGTCTTCTGAAGCATCAGATGAGGGTTCCAGTGAAGCTTCGGAAGAGGTAACCGAAAGTAATTGATAGTAAATGAAAGATGTACGGCGTATATAAATTCCCTGAACTCAGGGAATACGCCTTTTTTAAACGAAATAGAAAAATCCGCAAGGCAGACGTGGGTTCCGATCATACGTAAAGAAACCCAGACTCTGCTTAAATTTTTGCTTGCGGAGCATAAACCCGGTACAATACTTGAAATCGGCGCTGCGGTTGGATTTTCAGCGATCCTTATGGCTCAGTATTCAGATGCAAGTATTACAACTATTGAGAATTATGATGTAAGGATTCCGATAGCCAAAGAAAATTTTGAAAAGTCGGGTTTTAAGGACAGGATAAAATTGCTTGAAGGAAATGCAGAGGAGATACTTCCGGCATTGACGGAGAGTTATGATATGATATTTATTGATGCGGCCAAGGCTCAGTATCCGTATTATCTTGAAGAAGCCAAGAGGCTTTTGAAGAAAGGCGGATTATTGGTTGCAGATAATTGTCTTCAGGATGGAGATGTTTTTGAGTCAAAGTTTGCGGTAAACCGCAGAAATCGTACGATTCACAAGCGTATGAGAGATTTTTTATACAGTATCACACATGATGCTGATTTCTCTGCATCGGTTCTTCCGGTGGGAGATGGAGTTACACTTGCAGTTAGGATTTAAGATTTAAGGAATCAAAGTAGTATGAGAAAACCTGAATTACTGATCCCTTCAAAGGGACTTGAGGAACTGAAAACAGCAGTAACATTTGGTGCCAATGCAGTATATATCGGTGGTGAGACAATGGGTCTCCGTGCCGGAGCTAAAAATTTCTCCAGGGAAGAAATGGAGGAAGGTATTGCCTATGCTCATAAGCATGGAGTAAAGGTTTATGTTACAGCAAATATCATTGCACATAATAATGATCTGGATGAGGCAGCCCGTTATTTTAAGGAGCTTGCAGAGATAAAGCCTGATGCTGTACTTGTTGCAGATCCGGGTATGTTTATGACTGCCAGAGAAAATATGCCGGATATGGAGCTGCATATCAGTACTCAGGCTAATAATACAAATTATAAAACTTTCAATTTCTGGCATAAGATGGGTGCAAAGCGTGTAGTTTCTGCCAGAGAGCTTTCACTTGAGGAAGTCAAAGAGATCAGGGCAAATATCCCCGATGATCTTGAGATCGAGTCATTTATCCATGGTGCCATGTGTATTTCATACTCTGGAAGATGCCTTCTTTCAAACTATTTCACAGGCCATGATGCCAACCATGGAGAGTGTAAGCATCCATGCCGCTGGAAGTATGCCGTTGCCGAAGCCAGCAGACCTGGTCAGTATCTTCCTATCGAAGAAAATGAGAGAGGAACTTTTATTTTCAACTCAAAGGATCTCTGCATGATCGAGCATATTCCGGAGCTTGTGGACGCAGGTATCGACAGTCTTAAGATCGAAGGCAGAATGAAAACTGCGCTTTATGTTGCTGCAACTGCAAGAACATATCGCAGAGCTATTGACGATTATTTTGAATCACCTGAGAAATATCAGGCAAATATGGAATGGTATAAAGAAGAGATTCGTAAATGTACAACAAGAAACTTCTGTACAGGATTCTGGTTTGGAAAACCTTCATACGAGTCTCAGATCTATGATAACAACACTTACTCAACAGATTATACTTATCTTGGTGTGATCGAGGAAGTTAATGAAAATGGTGAAGCTGTAATTCATCAGAAAAATAAATTCTGCGTTGGAGAAGAGATCGAGATAATGAAGCCTGACTTTACAAATGAATTTGTAAGAGTCGAGTCGATCCGCAGCGAAGAGGATGGAGATATGGAATCTGCACCTCATCCTAAGCAGAAGATCTGGGTAAAGCTTTCAGGAAGCCCATCTGCGCAGGACCTGCTCAGACGTAAAGAAAAACGAGGAGAAGCAAACGAGTCATGAAGCTCATAATTCAGATTCCGTGTTTAAACGAAGCAAAAACACTCAAGGTAGCACTTGATGCTCTGCCGCGTCATATCGATGGCATTGATGAGATCGAGTACCTTATTATCAACGATGGAAGTACAGACAATACTGTAGAAGTGGCAAAGGAATGGGGCGTTAATTACGTCGTTTCCTTTGTCAAGAATAAAGGTCTTGCAAAGGGATTTATTGCAGGTCTTGATGCCTGTCTCAGAAATGGCGCAGACATTATCGTAAATACAGATGCTGATAATCAGTATTGCGGTTCAGACATTGAAAAACTTGTAAGACCGATCCTCGAGCATAAAGCTGAGATCGTTATCGGTGAAAGACCTATTGATGATACACCGGGATTTTCACCGCTTAAAAAGAAGCTTCAGCATCTTGGAAGCTTTGTAGTGCGTAAAGCATCTGCAACAGATATTCCGGACGCTCCGAGCGGATTCAGAGCTTTTTCAAGAGATGCAGCAATGCATATAAATGTTATCAATAACTACACATATACACTTGAGACAATTGTGCAGGCCGGAAGAAACAGTATGGCTATCACTTCGGTTCCGATAAATACAAATCCGGAGCTTAGGAAGTCAAGACTTTTCAGCAGTATGGCAGGATACATTAAAAAATCTATCCTCACAATAATCAGAGCATATATGATGTATCGTCCGTTGGTATTTTTCTCATTGATAGGACTAATTCCGTTTACCATCGGGCTTGTGCTTGCGATCAGATTCATCATTTACTTCTCACAGGGACAGGGAGTTGGACATATCCAGTCACTTATCCTTGCAAGTACATTGATGATGCTTGGATTCTCCACATTTATCATGGGACTTCAGGCTGATATTATTGCAGCTAATAGAAAGATTCTTGAGGATATTCAGTTCAGACTCAGAAGAATTGAAGCCGGAGAGAAAAGCAATGAGGAAATCTTGAATGACAACCGAAAAAACTGAAAAGAAAATAGTTCTGATCGGCCCGGTTTACCCATTTAAAGGCGGAATTTCTCATTATACGGGGCTGCTGGCTCGAGCATTGAGGAAAGAATTTAATACCGAAGTGATCTCTTATTCCATGCAGTACCCGAAGCTTCTTTTCAAAAAGGAGCAGAGGGATTTTAAAAATGACAGCTTTAAGGTTGAAAACACTCATTTCTGGCTGAATACAGCCAATCCATTCAATATTATTGCCACTGCGATGAAGATCAATGCGATGAAACCGGAGCTTGTGATCATCGAATGGTGGCATCCATATTTTGCGCCGTGTTACAGGATACTTTCTGCGCTTATAAAGACGAAGATCCTGTTTACCTGCCATAATGTCTTTCCACACGAAAGATTTCCGTTGGACAGGTTTTTGACGCGCCTTACTCTCAGGGGAGGAGATTATTTTGTGCTCCATTCTTCCAAAGAAGCCTCTGAGCTCAAGACTATTATCCGGGACCCTAAATATATAGTGAATATGCATCCTACTTATAGTGCATTTAATTTTCACGATCAGCCTGAGAAGACTTCAGAGGAAAAGGTGATCCTTTTCTTTGGATTTATCCGCCCTTATAAAGGGCTTAAATACATGCTTGATGCGATGAAGTCCCTTGAGGATGTAAAGCTGATGGTTGTCGGAGATTTTGGAAATGCCAGAGCAGAATATGATGAGCTCATAGATTCTCTTGGAGTGAGAGACAGGGTTGAGATACATGACGGATATACGCCAGATCGTGAAGTGGAGAAATATTTTGCAGCAGCTGATGCAGTCGTACTTCCGTATATAGATGCGACACAGAGTGGTATAGCGCAGATAGCTTTCGGATTCGAAAAGCCGGTCATAGCAACAAGAGTCGGCGGACTTCCTGAGGTTGTAACAGATGGCAAGACAGGAGTTCTTTGTGAAAGCGCAGATGCAGATGAACTTGTGAAAGCTGTAAAGAAATTTTATTCCATGAAAGAAAACGGCTTCGATTTCAAAGCTGAGATCAAAGCCGATAGTGGACGTTTTTCATGGGAGCACATGGTTAAGAGTATACGTGAGCTCGCAGACCTTTAAGGCATATGATTTTTGATAAAATCATAGACAAGCCTTTCGCCATAGGCGAGCTTACAGGCAAGATCATAAATTTTATCCTGCATAGGAGTTGTGTGCAGATAGTGCTTGTTATAGATGGCAAAGCTTTCTGCAAAATGCTTGAAGGTGCGGGCTTTTGAAGAGTTGTAGTGTTTTTTGATACTTGCAGAGTGCATATGGTCGTAGCGGTAATCTCTTAAGATGCCGGTACGAAGTCCGAGTGCCTTAAGCCTCGATGCAAGGATTATCTCTTCAGAGTAAAGGAAGGTCCGCTCATCGAAACCGCCTGCTTCCTTAAATGCGGCAGCAGTGAGAGCGAAGAATGAACCTTCGGCGACTCCGGCAGGGACAAGCTGCTTGTCAGAATTTAATATCTTTTTTCGTATAAGGAGCTTGTCGAGAGTGAACCATACAAGGAAAAGGCTCTCGATGATTCCGGCAAAGCCCGGGAGATTCCATACATTGTAACCTTTGCGTACAAGAGGAGCTACTACGCCGAGATTCTTGCATTTTGTCAGAGCTGCAGCCATTGCAGCGGCAGTTTCATTGTCAAAGGCTACATCCGGATTTGCCACAAATAAAATATCCGGAGAAAAATTTGCTATGGCATAGCGGCAGCCGAAATTATTGCCTTTGGCATAGCCGCCGTTAAAGCCGGAGGTCACTACGGAAATTTTATCGTCGGCGATTTCTAAAAGCCTTGCGAATGAATCGTCACTTGATGCATTGTCAGTGATTACAATGTGATTTATTGAGTTATAATTTTTTACTGTCTGGGCGAGCTTGATTGTTCGCTCAGCATCGTTATAATTAAGTATTATTAATGTTGTTTTCATGATGCCTATTATAATCGTTTGAAGTGGAGGCGGCAAATGGTATTTGTTACGCTGTTTACCAGATTGAAAAATGTACATCTATTAAAGGATGTTGGAATGATCCCATACATGCTGCACAGAGACTACAATGTTAACAGCATTATGGTGTCATATAAAAATGATGAAAGTTATCCTTATCTTGAAAAAGAGGTAAAGGGACTTAAGGTGAAATTTCTGAAAAAAGATATGATTTCACCGATCATAGCGGGAGCAAAATTTGTGTGGAAAAATGCATCCGGGATAGATGTGCTCAATGTCTATCACCTGAATCTTTCGAGCTTTGTGTACCTGCTTATTTATAAACTTAGGAAAAAACCGGGCGGAAAGGGATACCTTAAGCTCGATATGGATCTTAAGGGCTATAAAAGGCTTCTCATGCCGAATCCGGTCGGATTTATAAAGAGGATGACCATAAGGCTTGCAGATGTGGTTTCTGTAGAGACTACACTTATCGCAGGTTGGATGGAAAAGAAGTATGGCCCAAGGATCATATATATTCCGAATGGATTTTATACAGATGAAGAACAGCCTGTTAAGACATTCAATAAAGAAAATATGATACTGGCGGTCGGAAATCTCGGTACCTATGCAAAGGCTACAGATGTTCTCCTTAATGCTTTTGCAGGTGCGGCAGTGCAGAATGACTGGAAGCTCTATCTTGTGGGAAGTATTGAAGAAGAGTTTAAGACCTATATTTCAAGCTTCATGGCAAGACATCCGGACCTTAAGGACAGGATCATTTTCACAGGACCAATTACCGATAAGGAAAAGCTGAATGAATATTACAGAAGGGCAAAGATATTTACATTACCTTCAAGGTCAGAAAGCTTTGGAATAGTGCTGCTTGAAGCTGCGGCAAACGGGGACTTCCTTGTGACTACAAAGGGTGTTCCGGCAGGAAGGGATATCTATAACGACGGAAAGTTCGGTTATATAGTTCCGGTCGATGATAGTATGGCGCTTTCAGGTGCCTTTGTAAGACTTATGAATTCGAAGGCGGACTGGGAGTCGAGAGCGGTGGAAATTGCAGATTATACCTGGCATGATTTTAGATGGGATCCTATAGTGGCAAAACTTTACGAGCATCTGAGACAGCGTTGAGGGAGAATGTTAATGATAACAGTGATCACTGTATGCTATAATGAAGAGAAATTTATCGCGGCTACGATAGAGTCGGTGCTTTCTCAGAAATATTCAGATTTTGAGTATATAATAAAGGACGGCGGTTCAAAGGATGGTACTGTAAAAGTTGCAGAAAGTTACAGAAGCCGTTTTAAGGAGAGAGGGATATCCTTCAGGATCATTTCAGAGCCCGATAAGGGACTCTATGACGCCATGAATATAGCTGTAAAAAGAGCTGTAGGTGAATGGATAAGCTTTATGAACTCCGGAGACTGCTATTTTTCAGATCATGTGCTTTCGGATATCTTTGAGGGCCGTGACTGGAGTGCTTCAGATCTTCTTTTTGGCGATACAGCCGAGGAGGAGTTTGGAGAGTATCATTATTTCAGAAAATGTCCTGAAAAAATAAAGGAGCGCATGCCTTTTTCTCATCAGAGCGTATTTGCAAGGACAAGGCTTATGAGAAGCTTTCCCTTTGATCTAAAGTGGAAGATAGGAGCTGACTATAACTTTCTGCTCCAGGCATATAATGCAGGCTGCATGTTTTCAGATACGGGAGTGCTCATTGCAAAGGTTTCAAAGACCGGGGTTTCCAGCGTAAGGCTTAAGGACACCTATCTTGAATCGATAGCAATACGCAGAGAAAACGGAATAGAGACTCCGGGGGATGAAGAAATAAAGAAGCAGATGTGGTCGATCAATATAAGGCAGTTTGGAATGGATTATTTTCCGGGCTGGCTTAAATACTGGATTCGTAAGGTGCAGCGCAAGATGCGGCACCAGAAGCGGGTAGAAGTAAAATGAAAAAAATCTGGAAAAGAAAATTAAATGAGGCAGCGAGCGGTATTTATCGCTGCCTTTTTTTTCCGTTTATACGGTTGTCCTGCGAAATAAAGACAAACAGCATATTAAAGCAGGGTTCATATGTGAGAGGAGCAGTACTTGAGGGAAGAAATTTTCTCGGACGCAATACCTCATTTGTAAATGGAAAGCTTGGCAGAGGTTCATATATCAATAGAGACGGGGACTTTACCGACACCGAGATCGGAAGATATACTTCGATAGGTGCAGGAGTTTCAACTGTCGTTGGAAGGCATCCGATAAAAGATCAGGTTGCCATGCATCCGGCATTCACAGACCCGGCAGAGACATTTGGTTTCTCCTTTGCAAAGGAAAAGACCTTTAAGGGTGAAGTAGGAAATATAAAGATAGGAAATGATGTGTGGATCGGAAACCACGTAAAAATAATGGATGGTGTCACCATAGGAGACGGCGCGGTCGTTGGTGCCGGAGCGTTGGTAGTTAAGGATACCCCGCCATACAGTATTTGTGCTGGCGTACCTGCCAGAGTGATCCGATATCGTTTTGATGAAGAGACGGTAAAAAGACTTGAAGAGTTAAAGTGGTGGGAAAATTCTGATGAATGGATCAGAGCTCATATAGATGAATTTAAGGATATTAAGGTATTTTTGGAGGCAATGGGAAGATCATGAAACCGGCAATAGTTATAGCAGCATACAACAGAGTGGATTCATTAAAGAGGATCCTGGTGTCCGTGGCGGAAGCCAGCTATGACTATGATGATATACAGCTCATCATAAGTATAGACAACAGTGACAATCCTGAAGTTGCGAGAATCGCGGAAAAATTCAACTGGAAGCATGGAAATAAGAGAGTTGTCCGTCATGCGGACAGACTCGGGCTTAAAAAGCATATTTTAGAGTGCGGTAATTACACAAATGAATTTGGAAGTATCATCATGCTTGAGGATGATCTATATGTGTCTCCGGAATTTTACAGGTTTGCATCAAGTGCGCTGGATTTTTCGGCGATGAGGGATGAGATCGGTGGAATTTCCCTTTACAATCACAGATTCAATGTATTTGCCCGTCTTCCCTTTGAGCCTATCGACGATGGCTATGATAACTGGTACTTCCAGTTTGCTTCAAGCTGGGGACAGGCGTGGACAGCAAAGCAGTGGGATGATTTCAGAGACTGGCAGAAAGAGCATGACGGAGATGATCTCCATGGAAACGGTATGCCTTCAGATGCTGCTGCGTGGTCAGAAAATTCATGGCTTAAATATGCTATAAAGTATCTTATAGAAACTGACAGATACTTCCTTTATCCGCGAATTTCTTATACTACAAACTTTGCAGATGCTGGAGAACACGCTTTTCATGCAGTTACAGATCTGCAGGTCCCGCTTTCCTTTGGAACGACACATACCTTCCACTTCTCGGGGCTTGCTGACTCAAGAGCAGTATATGACGCATATTTTGAAAATGCGCTCATGCCTTATGAATCCGACCTTTATGGCTTGAAAATAAGAGATCATGCAGTCAAAATGAACTATCTTCTTTCGACACAGTCTCTGCCGTATCATGTGATGGAGCATTATGGACTTGTGCTCAGACCGATGGATGCAAATATTTTCTTAAAGATACCGGGAAGAGAGATAAGGCTTTATGATCTCACAAGGAAATCAAGAGCACTCAGAACAGAAACAGGAATATTAGAGGATTATTTTTATCCGGGTATGAATCGCAAAAAGATGATGAATCTAATGAAATACAGGGCGTTTAACAGATGAATGACATTTTACACAAATTAAACTATATATTCGACAAAAAACAGAAACACCGTATGATACAGCTTATGTTTGCAATCTTCATAGGTGCTATGCTTGAGCTTGTGGGCGTATCGCTCATAATGCCGCTCATCAATCTCATTTCAAAGCCGGAAGTTGTGGATGAGCCCGGAATACTTCACGAAATATATACATTGTGCGGTATGCATTCAGTGACAGATTTCTTTGTTTTTCTTGTATTTGTGATAATCGCAATTTACTTCTTAAAGAATCTGTATCTTACGCTTATGTACTATTTTCAGTATTCTTTTATCTATAAAAATCAGCTTAAATGCGCGAGCAGGCTTGTCGACTGCTATCTTAAAAAACCATATACCTATCATCTCGATCATAATACCTCAGAGATGATAAGAAACATCATGCTGGATACAGACAGACTTTTTCAGCTTATCCTTTCGGTACTGAATGTTGCATCGGAGATCCTTCTTTCAATGATGCTCGCGCTGTATCTGCTTTTCAGTGATCCGGTGATGTCGATAACAATGGCTGTGATACTGCTTGTATGTGTGGGACTTTACAGTGTGCTTACGCGTAAGAGAGTCAGAGCTTACGGGCAGCAGAATCAGAAGTATGACGGAAAGATGCATCAGGCTATCAATCAGGCTCTTGGAGCAGTAAAGGATATTAAGATCCTTCATCGTGAGAAATACTTTGTAAAGGAATTTACAAACTGCGGTGATAAAAAGATGACAGCACTGATAAACACAAATTTCTTTGGACAGGTTCCGAAGTATCTGATAGAGACGGTCTGCATTACAGGAATTATGCTCGTGCTGGTATTCAAGCTTCGTACAGGCACAGACTTGAACAGCATACTTCCGCAGCTTGCCGCCTTTGCAGTTGCGGCTTTCAAGCTTCTGCCGTCAGTCGGAAAGATCAGTAATTATCTTAACGGAATAACATTTCTTAAGCCTTCGATAGACCTTATCTATCATGATCTCAGAGAAACTGAGGATATGGTGGATGTGGAGATCACAGATGCGCATCAGGGAGAGCTTGAAGAAAAGCCGGATAAGATAAGTGTAGAAAATCTGGTATATCGTTACCCTAAGACAGATGAAGATGTCTTGAAAAATGTAAGCTTTGATATACCGCTTGGCGCATCTATAGGACTTATAGGCCCTAGTGGTGCAGGTAAATCGACAATGGCGGATGTCATTCTTGGAATTCTTTTCCCAAGAAGCGGCTGTGTTAAGTACGGAAGCATGAATGTTCATGAAAATCCGCTCAGATGGGCGGAGAAACTTGCCTATATTCCACAGGCTATCTTTCTTGCGGATGAGAGCATAAGAAGTAATGTCGCTTTTGGAATAGATAAGGACAAAATAGATGAAGCACAGGTATGGAGCGCACTTGAAGAGGCTCAGCTTGCAGATTTTGTCCGCTCACTTCCTGAGGGACTTGATACAGAGGTTGGAGAGCGTGGCGTGAGACTTTCCGGAGGACAGCGCCAGAGGATCGGTATCGCCAGAGCGCTCTATGGAAACCCCGAGATACTTGTTCTTGATGAGGCGACCAGTGCACTTGACAATGAAACAGAAAAGGCGGTCATGGAGGCTATAGAGAGGCTTCACGGAAAGAAGACACTGCTCATAATCGCTCATCGATTAACGACTATCAAAAACTGTGAGTATATCTTTAGGGTTGAAAATGGAACGGTAAATGCTGTAGATCCTGCGACCATACAGGCGTGAAAGAGGAAAAATGAAACCAAAACTTTCGGTGATTCTGATCACCTACAATCATGCAAAGTATGTAAGAAAAGCATTGGATGGAATTCTGATGCAGAAAACAGATTTTGACTACGAGATAGTTGTCGGAGACGACTGCTCGACAGATGGAACCCAGGACATACTGAGAGAATATTCCATGAAAAATCCGGGGAAATTCAGGCTGCTGCTTCGAGAAAAGAATCTTGGACGCCCTACACTCAATGTCTACCTGACATCAATGGAGGCAGAGGGCGAATACCTTGCGTATCTTGAAGGAGACGATTACTGGAATGATGATACAAAGCTTCAGAAACAGGTTGATTTCCTTGATACACATCCGGATTACATGGGAACCACACACTCTTTCTGCATAATCGATGAGAACGGTGATCCCTCGAGTGATGAACAGAAGGAAAAGCTCTATTCATGGAGCGGAGATTATACCTACGAGAACTGGGAAAGGCGGGGAGAATGGCCGGGACAGACAGCATCGAATGTCTGCCGTAATTTTTATAAAAACGGAAAAATGGACTATTCGATCCTCTACCGTGCTCATGATTTCATAGATGATGAGGTGATCTTTACCTTCCTTTTGCTGCAGGGAAAGATATATCGATTTGATGATGTCATGGCGGCGCACCGCGTTATAAGAAAGCAGGGCGGAGGTACATGGAATTCCATCAAGCTTAAAAGGGATACCATGGTAGAAGAATTCGAGTATAAATGCAGCCTTATGAAATGGATCGAAAAAAATGCCGGTCTTACGGATTACGAGATAGGACAGGCGCTTGGAAGATTCAAAAATGCAGCGGGACTCTGGCTTAAGCACCCTTCGGCACGTACATGGAGCATGTTTTCTAAATGCTTCGGGTTCTATATCCTGCACGTTAAATTTGGAAAGGTCAGAAAAAGATGATTGTTCTCAGATTTACAAGCGGATTAGGAAATCAGATGTTTCAGTATGCCTTTTATACATATCTTCGGAAAAAATATCCGGAAACGAAGGTGTTGGCTGATACAAGCTGGTATAAATGGAATGATGCCCATCAGGGCTTTGAGCTGAATAAGCTTTTTAAGAGAGTTGACAACAAAGACTTTGTCTTTGAGGAGGCCAGTGAGCTTGAAGCTTTCAAATGCTCGGGAGTTTTTCCACAGACCAGTGAAAAGGTGAGGTATATAAACCGGATCGTAAGACTGTTTGCCGGAAAACATTTTGAAAAGCAGCGCATCAGCGAAACAGGACGTGAAGACGAGGATGTACTCAAGGAGAAAGTCGATAATATAGACTGTTCGAAGAACGTGTATATCACAGGCTATTTTCTGAAAGAAGATTACTATAAGGACAATCTTAAGGAACTGAGGAAAGCGCTGAGCTTTGATCTGCATTCCATCGGAGATGAAAATGATGATATCTTAAAAGACATCAGCTCGTGCAGCTCGGTATCTATCCACGTAAGGAGAGGTGATTACCTTACTACAGGGGCAGAACAGGGCTTTTTAAGTATGCCGATGGAGTATTATAAAAAAGCGGTGGAGCTTATTGAGAGCAGAGTCGAAAATCCCAGATATTTTCTTTTTTCAGATGATAAGGAATTTCTGGAAGAGAATTTCGGCTGGCTTGAAAATAAACGTATCGTTACGGGAAATGATGATGATAAAAGTTATATCGATATGCTGCTCATGAGCAGGTGCCGACACAATATCACGGCCAATTCTACGTTCTCGGAATGGGCCGGACTTTTGAATGATAACGAAAACGCAATAGTTGTTTATCCAAAGAGCTATATTTCTGATAAAGACAGTGATATCAAACATATAGACGGTTGGATAAGACTTTAGTGTAGTAAACTTTTGTGTGGACGTATACAAAATATTGTTTTATAATCGGTACGGTAATTAAATAAATTCATATAGGTCTTTTTATGGAGGAACACATGAGCGAAAACGTCAACATCGCTGAGATTTTTGGCGAAGATGTATTTAATGACACCGTGATGAGAGAACGACTTCCGAAGAAGTATTACAAAGAGCTTCGCCGCACGATCGATGAGGGCAAAGAACTTGCCCCGGATCTTGCGGATGTCGTTGCGCATGCAATGAAGGAATGGGCTATTGAGAGAGGCGCAACTCACTATACACACTGGTTTCAGCCCCTTACAGGTATTACAGCAGAGAAGCATGACTCATTTATCTCTCCTGTGAGAAAGGATGGAACGGTTATACTTGAGTTCTCCGGTAAAGAGCTCATAAAGAGTGAGCCTGATGCCTCTTCCTTCCCGTCAGGCGGAATCAGATCAACCTTTGAAGCCAGAGGATATACGGCATGGGACTGCACTTCTCCGGCTTTTGTAAGACACGATGCAGCGGGAGCTATTCTCTGCATTCCGACAGCATTCTGCTCTTACACAGGTGAATCACTGGATATGAAGACGCCTCTTCTTCGCTCTATGGAGGCTCTTAATACCCAGACACTTAGACTTATACGACTTTTTGGCAATACTACTTCAAAGAGTGTAAAGCCATCAGTCGGAGCGGAGCAGGAGTACTTCCTTGTGGACCGCGAACGTTTCCTGCAGAGAAAAGACCTTATTTATACAGGCCACACCCTCTTCGGAGCTATGCCTCCAAAGGGTCAGGAGCTTGATGACCAGTATTTTGGTGTTATAAGAGAAAGAGTTGCAGCATTTATGAAGGTGCTCAACGAAGAGCTCTGGAAGCTCGGAATTCCGGCAAAGACTCAGCATAACGAGGTTGCACCGGGACAGCATGAGCTTGCACCGATCTACTCAGATTGTAACGTTGCAGTTGATGCAAACCAGCTTACCATGGAGGTAATGAAGAAAGTAGCAGAACGTCAGGGAATGACCTGCCTTCTCCATGAAAAGCCATTTGCCGGAGTTAACGGCTCAGGTAAGCATGATAACTGGAGCATCGTTACTGATGACGGTATCAACCTTCTCGAGCCTGGAGATACACCTCACGACAACGTACAGTTCCTCCTTGTTCTGACATGTATCTTAAAGGCAGTGGACGAGCACGCAGATCTTCTTCGTGAGTCAGCAGCTTCTGTTGGCAATGACTACAGACTTGGTGCAAACGAGGCACCGCCGGCAGTTGTTTCTGCTTTTGTCGGTGAGCAGCTTCAGGATGTGCTTTCACAGCTCATATCGACCGGTATGGCTACAAGCTCAAAGCAGGGTGAGAAGATGGAGACAGGTGTGCGTACCCTTCCGGATTTCATGAAGGATGCCACAGATCGTAACCGTACTTCACCATTTGCATTTACAGGAAATAAATTTGAATTCAGAATGGTCGGCTCAAGTGAATCTATCGCTCCGCCGAACATTATTCTTAATACCATCGTAGCCGAGGCATTTGCTGAAGCCAGCGATGTACTTGAAAAGGCTGAGAACTTCGATATTGAAGTACACAACCTCATTAAGAAGTATGCGACAGAGCATCAGAGAATAGTATTCAACGGAAACGGATACTCTGATGAATGGATCGAGGAGGCTGAAAGACGTGGCCTTCCAAATCTTAAGTCATCGGTTGATGCATATGAATGCCTTACTTCTGAAAAATCAATTAAGCTGTTTGAAAAATTCGGCATTTTTACCAAAGAAGAACTTGAGTCTCGTCAGGAGATCAAGTATGAGGGCTATGCGAAAGAGGTAAATATCGAAGCGAGAACAATGATCGATATGGCTTCAAAGTCGCTTATTCCTTCATGTCTCAAGTACTCAAAGGTGCTTGCTGAAACTGTTAAGGAGCTTAGAGATGCAGGTGCTGATGATACAGCAGCAAAGGAAATTCTCTATGAAGTAACAGACCTTACGATAGAGGCAAAGAATGCCCTTCAGAAGCTTATTGATGATGATGCCGAGGCAGTGAGCAAAGGTGATGTAAGAGAGAGTGCTGAGTTCTGCAGAGATGTGGTAAAGGCAGATATGGCGGCTCTTCGCGCACCTATAGATCGTCTTGAGATGATCGTTGATAAAGACTATTGGCCGATGCCTTCATATGGTGATCTTCTTTTTGAAGTATAAATTATAAGGGGTTAGTGCAATTGTTCTAAGTCAGTAAAAATAAGCGTCTTTGAATCATTTTGAAAAAATCAAGTAGAAGATTCAATGACGCTTATTTTATTTTTTGTTAAAATTGACCACTTCACAACATGCAGATATTGAGTTATTATAAATACGCAATATTTAGTAAAGCTTTTGACATGTGCATACAATATTTAGTGTAGTAAGCCGGCTTTTGCCGGCTTGTGTACTGCCTGCAGAAACTTTACTGGTAACAAAGTGGCAGAAAGGACGTTCTGCGCTTAGAAAATTATGTAATAGGAGACGAGGGAAAACATGAACATTATCAAGCGAAATGGCGAAGAAGTCGAATTCGACGGTGAGAAGATCGTTGCGGCAGTTCTCAAGGCTAACAGAGAAGTGACCGAAGGGTCAAGAATGACTGAGGAAGAGATCAGAGTTCTCGAGAATCATGTTGAAGATCACTGCAATGAAATGACCAGAGCCATGAACGTGGAAGAGATTCAGGATCAGGTAGAAGACGAGATCATGAAGGCAGGAAAATACGAACTTGCCAGAAAGTACATCACATACCGCTATAAGAGAGCGCTTGTGCGTAAGTCCAACACTACTGATGATAAAATTCTCTCTCTTATAAGCTTCAAAAATGAGGATGTAAAGCAGGAAAATTCAAACAAGAACCCTGTACTTGCTTCAACTCAGAGAGATTATATGGCCGGAGAGGTTTCAAAGGATCTTGCACGTCGTTTCTTCATGCCTGCAGATATCATGGATGCGAATGACAAGGGGATCATTCACGTACATGATCTCGACTACGTATCACAGCAGATTCATAACTGCGATCTGGTTAATCTTGAGGACATGCTTCAGAACGGTACAGTTATTTCAGAGACACTTATCGAGAAGCCACATTCCTTTAGAACAGCCTGCAACATTGCGACACAGATCATTGCGCAGGTTGCAAGTTCACAGTACGGCGGACAGTCTATCACACTGTCACATCTTGTACCTTTCGTAGATGTAAGCCGTCAGAATTATCGTAAAGCAGTAAGAAAAGAGCTTGAGGCAGAGAATATTTCAGCAACAGATGAGCAGATCAATGCTATTGCTGAAATGAGAGTAAGAAAAGAGATCAAGGATGGAGTACAGGTGATCCAGTATCAGGTCATCACACTGATGACAACAAATGGACAGGCTCCGTTCGTTACAGTATTTATGTATCTTGATGAAGTGCCTGAAGGTCAGACAAGAGAAGACCTTGCACTCGTTATCGAGGAAATGCTTAAGCAGAGAATGACCGGTGTTAAGAACGAAAAGGGTGTATTTATCACACCTGCATTCCCTAAGCTTATCTATGTTCTTGATGAAGATAATGTCACAGAGGGTTCAAAGTACTGGTACCTTACAGAGCTTGCAGCCAAGTGTACTGCAAAGCGTATGGTTCCTGACTACATCTCTGCGAAGATCATGAAAGAGCTCAAGGGCGATGTATATCCATGTATGGGATGCAGAAGCTTCCTTACACCGGATAAAGAAGGCCTTGGAGAGAACGGAAAGCATAAATACTACGGAAGATTCAATCAGGGTGTCTGCACTATCAATCTTGTAGATGTTGCATGTTCATCAGGCAGAGACGAGGATAAATTCTGGAAGATCCTTGATGAAAGGCTTGATCTTTGTAAGAGAGCTCTTATGTGCCGCCATGAGAGACTTATCGGAACACCTTCAGACGTTGCACCTCTTCTTTGGCAGTATGGTGCGCTTGCACGTCTCAAGAAGGGTGAAACTATTGATAAGATGCTTTTCAATAACTACTCAACAATCTCTCTCGGATACGCCGGTATCTGCGAGATGACACGTTATATGAAGGGATGCTCACATACTCAGGAGCCGGGTACATCATTCGCTCTCGAAGTAATGCAGCACCTCAATGATAAGTGTAACGAGTGGAAGGAAGAGACAAATATCAGCTTCAGCCTTTATGGAACACCGCTTGAGTCAACTACTTATGAGTTCTCAAAGAAGCTTCAGAGAAGATTTGGAATCATTGAAGGCGTTACAGATAAGAACTACATCACAAACAGCTATCATGTACACGTAACAGAGAATATCGATGCGTTTGCCAAGCTTAAGTTTGAGTCTCAGTTCCAGGAGCTTTCACCGGGCGGAGCTATCAGTTATGTTGAAGTTCCTAATATGAACAACAACATCGATGCGGTTCTTTCAGTCATGCAGTATATTTACAACAATATCATGTATGCTGAGCTTAATACTAAGAGTGATTACTGTCAGGTATGCGGTTATGAAGGAGAGATTCAGATCGTAAAGGATGATGAGACAGGAAAGCTTGTATGGGAGTGCCCGTGTTGCCACAACCGTAATCAGGACAAGATGAATGTTGCCCGTCGTACATGCGGATACATCGGAACACAGTTCTGGAATCAGGGACGTACACAGGAAATTAAGGAAAGAGTTCTTCACCTGTAAGGAGCAGAGCGTTTTATGAACTACGGAAACATTAAATACTGCGATATTGCCAATGGCCCGGGCGTAAGAACATCACTTTTTGTTTCAGGCTGCAGACACCACTGCGAGGGTTGTTTTCAGCCTGAAACATGGTCCTTTGACTTTGGTGAGGAGTTTAACACTGACCTGGAGGATGAGATTCTGAGGTCACTTGAGCCAAACTACATTGCCGGGTTTACGTGTCTTGGCGGAGAACCTATGGAGCCGGAAAATCAGCCGCATGTACTTCATCTTATAAAGAGGATACGTGAGAAACTTCCGGAAAAAAATATCTGGATATATTCCGGATATACTTTTGAGGAACTGACAGATCCGGAAAATAAAGCCTGTCACACAGAGTATACCAATGAACTTCTCAGCAATATAGATTGCCTTGTAGATGGTGAATTTCATCTCGATAAGAAAAATCTTATGCTTAAGTTTAGGGGAAGCAGCAATCAGCGTATTCTTGATGTGCAGAGTTCATTGAGAGAAAATAGTCCTGTCTGGAACGAAGAATTTCGTTAAATTCAGGCAAGTAAGAGGAATGGTCGGATGGATCATTCCTTTTTTACTTGTACAACTGCATTTCGTCAGGCTTCGCACACAAAAATAAAATTAAGTCCAGGACTATACCCAAAAGGTGTTTTGAGAGAATGAAAACTATGTAACAAACAATTGCACAAATCTGAAAAAACTTAAATAAGTGATAAAATCGCATAAAATGGATTTAGAAAACGAGTAGTCATACCGATAATAGGGGTAACACAAGCAAATGATATACAAAGTCACGACAGATTGTTAAATGAATGAAAAATATTGTATACAAAATTACCTAAATTTTTCACAGAAGCTTAAAAATTTTTTACATTTATTGAACTAAAGAAAAGACATAATTCTCCGATAAGTAATGTGTAAAGATTTTAACGGCAGTGCCCAGGCTGTTGATTAAATGAGGAGACTTATGAAATCCTGTCAGAAAGGAGGAGTCGGATATGCGTGTAGAAGCTTATAATCAGGTAATGCAGATTTACGGAAAGCAGAAGACTAATAAAGTAAACAGTACATCAGCTGCTTCATCTGCTAAAGATGCCTTGGAACTTTCAGAATTTGGACATGATCTGCAGACAGCAAAAAAGGCTGTTGCTGATGCGCAGGACGTTAGAGAAGATTTAACGGCTCCGCTGAAGGCAAAGATCGATGCCGGAACTTATGATGTGTCGGGTGAGTCATTTGCTGACAAACTCATGGCAAAGATAGATGAACTTGCATGAGGACTAATTCAGAAGAAAGCTGAGGTAGTTTAAGTGGCAACCTTAATGGAGGATCTGATAACTGTACTTAATCAGGAAGCAGATATGTACTCAGAGCTGCTAGAATTAGCCAAAAAAAAGACCCCCATAATTGTTAAGGGGGGAGTGGAAGAACTTCAAAAAATCACGGATGAAGAACAAGAGACGTTAGTTAGGGTCGAAGCGCTTGATAAAAAACGCGCAGGGGTGATGAAAGACATAGCTAACGTCACAAACAGGGATGTTAAAACTTTGAAGCTCAGGGATCTTATTCAGTTAATGGAAAAGAGACCGCAAGAACATGATGCATTGGCATCAGTTCGTGACAGGCTTAATACAGCAGTCAGCAATCTGAAACTCGTAAATGAGCAAAACGGTGTGCTGATACGCCAATCCCTGGATATGATAAATTTTAATCTGGCTTTGGAGCGGTCTATGAGGGCCGGACCGGAGACAGGAAATTATACCAGGTACGCTTCGAATGCAGGAGATGTACTTGGGGGTGCTCAGGGTGGTTTTGACGCGAAGCAGTAAGAAAGAATGAGGGGTGGACATCAATGTCACTTATGAGCGCATTATACAGGGGTGTGTCAGGCATTCAGACTAGCCAGAATGCCTTGAACACAACTGCACATAACCTTGCGAATACAGATACGACGGGATATACACGTCAGCAGGTTTCGCAGGGAGATATGACTTATCTTAAATTTGATGAGGGAGCAACTAGTCCGAAACAGACAGGCCTCGGCGTTGATATAATGCAGGTAAGAGCTGTAAGGGATTATTTTCTCGATCTTCAATATCGAAGCAGTAATGGAAAATCTTCCTACTATTCCACAAATTCGGAAGTTATAACTGAAATAAATACTTTATTTGGTGAGCTTGAGGGTGAAGAATTTCAGACGTCATTGCAGGAGCTTAAGAATGCATTTATAGAGCTTGCAAAGAATTCTACAGATGCGACGAATGAAAATACTGTCATTACTAAGGCACAGGAATTTCTTACACGTGCGCAGGATATCTACAATGGGATTTCGGATTATCAGGATAATCTGAATGAGCAGATAGTAGATCAGGTGGAGGCAATCAATGAGTATGCCCAGCAGATCCATGATCTGAATATACAGATCGCAACTGCAGAGGCAGGCGGTATTGAGACTGCAAACGACCTTAGAGATAAGCGTGATCTTATCCTTGATGAACTTTCTTCATATGGAAAAGTCGAATACACCGAAGATGCCTTTAAATACGTCACAGTATTGTTTGAAGGGGAAACTCTTGTCAATCACGGATTTGTAAATGAGATGGAAGCTGTGATTGAAGATGATGACGTATCTACAGGTTTCTATACTGTGCGCTGGAAATCATACGATATGGATGTGTATGACGGAACAGCAGGAAATGCGAAGCAGGGCACGGATAAAGGCTCGCTGAGGGCACTTATAGAAGCAAGAGGCACCAAGAGAGGAACTTTTGCGGACCTCGATGCGTACAGCTATGAGGATGACGACGGCGTAACCCAGTCAGGAACAGCTTCTGAAAACTTTGAAAATGTTGATTCTTCTAGTCTTGCTTCTGTGCAGGCGCTTTTAGACAACCTTGTAAATGGAATCGTTACGAAGATAAATACTCTGCTCAATCATACAGAAGATGATGATGTGACTGTATCTCAGTATGATGAAAATGGAGATGCTCTTGATACAGGTACATATCTGTCATCAGCAGGGGTATATTATTACGACCTGTTTTTGCCGATAGATTCTTCAGAGACAGATTATCACGGACAGGATATAACATATACATGTTCTAACCTGAAAATTAATAAGATACTTCTGGAGCAGCCAACTAAGATAAATAACGGTTTTGTTTCAGAAAAAAATATGGCAGATACAGACCAGGATACAGCAGATGCATTAGCTGCAATATTCACAGATGAATATGAGACTTTAACGCCTGACACTTTGACACCGCTTACATTCAGCGATTATTACATAGGTATCGTTAATGCATATTCTGACCTTGGAGCAATTTATAAAAATATGTCAGAAAGTGCGGATGTGGAGCTTGACAATGTTGAAGCTGCACGTCAGTCAGTTGCGGGTGTATCAGACAGTGAAGAGCTCACTAAGATGATACGTTATCAGAATGCGTATAATGCCAGCAGCCGTTACTTTAATGTAGTCAATGATATGCTTGAAAATCTGCTGACACAGCTTGCTTAAGCAGCTGAGGCAGAGAGATATGAGATGAGGTGGAGCTATGGCATCACAGTTTTTTGGACTAATGATCGGATATTCCGGAATAATTGCTTCGGAAGTCCAGGAAAATACAGTTGCACATAATTCGGCAAATGCGAATACTGAAGGGTATTCGAGGCAGGTGGTAAACACAACGGCAAGCGATGCTCTGCGTGTTTATCAGAGATACGGTATGACAGGTACAGGAATTTCAGTCACATCAGTGACTCAGCTGAGAAACCTGTTTTACGATACAAAATACTGGAATAACAATGCTGACTGTGGAATGTATTCCACTTTGAGCAGCTATATGACTCAGATAGAGAAGTATTTTAAGGATAATTCGTCCAGCGAAGGCTTCAGTACTATCTCAGATAAGCTCTATGCAGCTCTTGAAAGTCTTTCTACCAATCCGAGCTCGACAACGGCAAGAGAATCTGTGGTTGGTACTTCCCAGTCGCTGACTGAGTATTTTAATCTTATGGCAGATAATCTGAAACAGCTTCAGGTGGACGCCAACAGCGAGATCAAAACAACAGTTACAAGGATCAATTCCATCGCACAGGAAGTGGCAGCACTTAACCAGCAGATAAATGTGCTTGAGATACAGGGAGTTGCAGCGAATGACCTTAGGGATTCGAGAGCACTTCTAATTGATGAGCTTTCAGAATATGTAGATGTGACGGTCACGGAGACTCCGGTGATAGATGAAAGCACGGGAACTGAAAGCGGAGCAAATGTCTACAGAGTAAATATCTGCAATGGAAACAGCCTTGTCGATGGATACAGATACCATGAAATAGAATGTGTTTCCAGAGAAAATAAGACAAATATGTGCGATGCGGACGGACTCTACGATCTCAGGTGGAAAGAGACAGGAAATACATTCTCTGTACTTGCGAATAACCTGACAGGAAGCCTTAAGGCATTATTCCAGCTCAGAGACGGAAATAATGAAGAGAATCTTAAGGGTACGCTTACAGCGGTAGGTGATAATACATTTACAATGCTGGTCGATACCTATAACGAAGAGACAAGCCTTGATGAGATCATTTCAAAGCTTAATATAGCGGCATCAGGAAATGTAAAGGTTGATGGAAGAAGTTTTACTTATACAGGCTGGAGCCTTACCTACAATGAAACCGATAATACAGCTACCTTTGTGTTTACAGGTGTTGAGCCGGGGACCAATAATGATGTTGAGATAGCAGATATATCTACAGGAACATCTGCAACCTTCGGTGAGTCTATTGATTATAAGGGAATAGCATATTATCAGGCTCAGATGAATCAGTGGGTGCGGGATTATGCCAGAGTCTTTAACACCATCGAAAAGACAGGCGAAGACATGAATGGTGATAGTCTTTCTGATGAAAACAGAAATTACTTTGTCTGGGAAAATGAGATAACAGGCATAGAGACTGGATTTACGGAGGCAGATTCTGACGCCACGATCACCATTGCAGATATAACCGACAGCACCACCGGACAAGCCTATCAGGCTGCGGTCAATGGCACAGATACAACAGCATTCAGCTACTACAACATCACTGCCGGTAATTTTAATGTAAATGGCGATATTGTGGATGATACGACGCTTATGTCGACGACAGCTACAGATGGAGATGTCAATCTCACTGCGAATGACATTGTAAAAGAACTTATAGACATCAAGACTAATAAGACAAAGATGAAATTCCGCGGCGGAACATCTTCGGAATTTCTTACAGTAGTTCTTTCAGATATGGCGCTTGCATCAGCCAATGCTGAGACTTTTTCGTCCAATGCAAAAAATATAAAAAATTCTATTGAAAATCAGAGACTTTCAGTTGCCGGTGTGGATATAGAAGAAGAAACACTTGATCTTTTGAAGTATCAGAAGTGTTATTCGCTGAATTCAAAGGTCATTTCCGTAATGGCTCAGATATATGATCGGCTTATTTTGGAGACAGGTGTTTAAGTTATTAGGGAGTAAAGATCATGGGTACAAGAATTACAAATAAGATCATAAGTAATAATGCAGGCTATAACATTCAGATAAATAAAAGGGCGCTGGATAAACTTGCAACACAGCAGGCGACAGAAAAGAAGATAAATGATCCGTCGGACGATCCCGTTGTTGCAATGCGTTCGTTGAGATTTCGTTCATCGTATTCAGATATCTCTCAGTATTTGGATAAGAACCTTGCTGATGCGAAGAGCTGGGTAGACAGTTCACAGACGGCACTGACAGAGGCAAGAGATATTGTACAGTCTATAAAACATGAGTTTACCTCCGGAGCAAATGGTACTAATAAGACTTCAGACAGGGAGACTTATCTGACACAGATCAGAGCGCTGGTGGATCAGTATTATTCGATTGGAAATTCAACCAATGAAGACAGATATCTCTTTACAGGATATCGTACAAGCGACAGCCTTACATTTACAGAAAATAATATCGAAGAACGTACAAAGCTCGTTGGAGACGGAAATCCGGCGTATGACTACGTAATAGAAGAAGAGTTTGATAAAGACGATATCACAAGCTACAGCTTCCTTTCCAACAATGTAAGTGACACCGATATTACAGAGGCGACAGCTGAGACAACACCTACAAATGTGGCAGTTGAGACAGATATCAACGAGATAAGTGGCTACAGGATCAGGCTTGCTTATGACAATATCGATGATTCCACAACAGAGAGGACTACAACGGACCTTGTGCCGGGAAAAGTTACAATAGATGGTACGGAATATTCTGTGGAATACATCACAGATGATACAGCGGCAATAGATACGACAACAAATGAGATCACGGATGGAACTATATATGTAAATACAACCACCGGAAATATGATCTTTGGAGAAACTATCAAAACTGCGATGGCAGCGGCAGATGATATCTCTTTCGTCTATGAAAAGACCGAATGGAGTACGGGAGATCTCAAACCTGAGCATTATTTTAATTGTGTGGATGTCGCTCTGAATGAAGCGAACAGTACAAAATATCCTACGATTTTAGAGTATGATGACGCAGAACAGTCGATGGAATACGCCGTTGGAAATGCGCAGTCGATCGCAATAAACACAAATGCCAATGACGCGTTTATGACAGATGTGGGAAGGGATATCGACGAAATGGAGGATATCCTTGATTCAACTAAATCTGCAGAGCAGAAGCTTGAAAAGATAAAAGCAGCACTTGAAGAAGATCCGACGAATGAGGAGCTTACATATCTGAAAGCTGCTGCTGAAAAGGAACTTGATTTTTATACCAGTAAGCTCAAAGATATGTTTAAGGATGGGATAACTTCCTCCGGAAATTATTACGATCAGGTCAACCTTGCGGCTACACAGTCCGGTACAGTTCAGAATCGTATAACGATCATAACTGCCAGACTGACAGAAAACAAGACAACGGTTCAGGAGCAGGCATCTAATAATGAGAATGTACAGCTTTCTGATATTGCCATAGATATACAGGAAGCAACGCTTATATATAATTCTTCGCTCATAGTAACAGGAAAGATCTCGCAGCAGACACTTTTGAACTACATTTAATCATTTAGAAGGGATTCATATAATCGGGGGGTAAAAATGGAAGTAAATACCAGACTTTTCGGCAGCGTTATAATTGAGGACGATCGAATAATAACTTTTCCAAAGGGGATAGTGGGTTTTCCCAATATGACGAAATTCGCTCTTATGTATGATTCGGAAAAGTCAGATGGAAAATCTCTGCAATTTTTGGTATCATTAGATGAGCCTGAATTTTCACTTCCGGTGCTTGATCCGAAGATAGTGAGCCCTGATTATGATCCTGTAGTCGAGGACGAACTGATCATGCCGCTGGGAGGCTTTGAAGAAGGAGCGCTTGTGCTGGTAACGGTGGCAGTTCCGCATGATCTGACCAAGATGACAGTTAATCTTATGGCGCCGATCATCATTGACATTAAGACAAGAAATGCGGCACAGATCATACTGAATGATGACAGCTACCAGATTAAATTCCCTATATACGATATACTTGCACAGGCGAAAGAAGAGGCCGGAAAGGCGGGGGAATAAATGCTGACATTATCGAGAAAAAAAGGTGAATCTCTGGTTATCAATAACAATATCGAAGTTACAGTTCTTGAAGTCAGAGGTGATCAGATCAAGCTTGGGATAAGTGCGCCCAAGGATGTTCCGATATACCGTAAAGAAATTTATCTTGAGATTCAGGAAGCAAATAAGCAGTCTAAGTCGCTGAGTCCTGATACGGTCGATGCATTAAAAAATCTTTTATAAATATTAAATTTTAATAGCCCGAGGTTAAAAAACACCTCGGGCTATTATTTTTTGAGTACAAGTGCCGATATTTAACATGAAAGATATCGCCTAGGTATGTGAGAAGGAACTCCGGCAGAGGCGTGCATTTTGTAGTTTTGATCACAAGGAGGTGATAGGTGTGACAGCGGTCGAAAAGGCAGGAAATTTGACAGGCTACTCGGCAGGAAAGCCCGCAGAAAGTGCGGCCATTAGTGCTGCATCATCAAATGTGGCACCGGAGGAGTTGAAGAAAACATCAAAGCCTACAGAAAAAGGAAGCGCAGGTGATGCGCAGGCTTCCGCTTCCGATGGGGCAGTGATAATATCCGAGTCTAAGGGTAATTCTAAAACTGCTAATGAAGAGATAAGGAAGAGGATCGAGCAGATCAATAAAGAGATGATCGACCATTCTGAAGCTATATTCGGATTTCACGAGGATACAAATCGCGTGACTATCAAGATAGTTGACAAGCAGACAAAAGAAGTCATAAAAGAATACCCACCGGAAAAAACGCTTGACATGCTGGCTAAAGTCTGGGAAATGGCCGGCATTATGGTTGATACGAAAAAATAAGATTTCAGTTAGACACTTAATGTGTCAAAACGGAGGATTTATATGTCAGATACATTAAGAATGACCGGTTTGCTCTCTGGTCTTGATACAACAACATTGGTTTCGGCACTGGTCTCGGTGCATAGTGCAAAAATAACCAAGAAAAAGAATGAGCAGACTAAACTTAGCTGGAAACAGGAAAAATGGGAGTCTCTGAACTCTGAAATATACAGCTTTTTTAAGGGAAGTCTTGATAAATTTACTACTTCTACAGCTTTTAATTCAAAGACTTCAAAGGTTGCAGATACAAGTATTGCAACAGTTACAGCATCAACATCCGCTGTAATAGGAACTCAGTCTCTAACAGTTAAATCCCTTGCAAAATCTGCATACCTTACAGGCGCAAAGCTTGAGGACAGCAGCGGGGATGTTCTCGGATCAAGTACTACACTGGCAGATCTTGGATATACTTCAGATTCATCCTTGAAGATCACAGTTGATTCTACAGAGTATGATGTAAGCCTTTCCAGCACAGATACACTGGCTTCAGTTGCATCCAAGATAAAATCTGCAACAGGACTTACAGCATCTTATGATTCAACAAACGGACGCTTTTTCATAAGTGCTTCAGAATCAGGAGAGGATCAGAACTTTACGATAGAAGATGGAGATGGAACTTCGGGACTTGCAAGCACACTTGGAATCGAGGTTACTGATAATACAGCAACAGTATCCGGAGCATCATATGTTGAAGGATCAAATGCAGTAATAGATCTGAATGGAGCTGAGTATGAGTCAACATCAAATACTTTCAGCATAAACGGTCTTACTATCACGGCAACGGCTGTTTCTGCATATGACTCATCAACAGATACTTATACAGCGACAAGTATAACAACAGATAAAGATATTGACAGTATCTACGAAAGCATAGTTGATTTCTTCGATGAATATAACTCGCTGATAAACAAAATGGATGCGCTTTATAATGCAGATGATGCCAGCGATTATGATATTCTTTCGTCAGATGAAAAATCTTCGATGTCAGATGATGAAATAGAATCCTGGGAGACCAAGATCAAAGATGCACTGCTTAGAAGAGATGATACGCTTGATTCGGTAAGAAGTATTTTCACCAATGCAATGGCTAATTATACATACACAGATGATGATGATAATACATATACCCTTTCAAGTTTCGGTATTGAGACGCTGAGCTACTTCCTGGCAGGAGATAATGAAAAACATGCATACCATATAGATGGTAATGCAGATGACAGCGACACATCAGGAAATGAAGATAAACTCAGAGCAGCGCTTGTCAATGATCCGGACACATTTACTTCATTCTTTACAGGTCTTGCACAGGCATTTTATAAGAATCTTGATGCAAATATGACCAGTATTGCGGGAACAAGAAGTAAATATAAAGTTTATAACGACAAAGAGCTCCAGACAGAATATGACGACATGACAGACGAGATAGAGGAGATGGAAGATGCTCTTTCAGCTCTTGAAGATCGCTATTATGATCAGTTTGCTGCAATGGAGACAGCATTGTCGAGACTGCAGAGCAATCAGAGCGCAGTTTCACAGCTTCTTTACATGTAATTGATATTCGAGACATAAAAGCAACAGGCAAGAGAGTTAGAGGTGGGGTACGATGTTAGCACAGAATGTATATGCACGATACGGTAAAAACAAAATTTTAACTGCAACACCTGCAGAACTTACGTTAATGCTCTATGATGGATGTCTTAAGTTCATAAATATGTCTATTAGCGCAGTAGATAATAATGATGTTGAAAAAGCACATAATAATATCAGAAAAGCAGAGCGCATAATCGATGAATTTCAGGCTACATTGGACCGGAAATACCCGGTGGCAGAAGATTTTGACAGAATCTATGTATACGTTAAAAAAAGACTTGTAGAGGCAAATCTTAAGAAGGATAAAGAAATCCTTGAGGAGTGTGCCGATCATATAAGGTCTTTAAGAGATACCTGGAGAGAGGTAATGAAGAGAGCCGGCAATGGTTCCGGAACCGGCGGAATGGCAGGTGAAGCATGAACGATTCCTATATTTCAATTCTGATCGATAGTATGATAGAAAAATCAAAGGCTTTAGATGAGGTAATTGAAAGGGATCAGGAGCAGACTGAGCTTATAGGTGCAGAGAAGCCGGATCTCGATGCGATAAAGAATAATTTTGATTCACTTGGAGAGCTTGCGAAAAAAATTTCAAAGCTCGATGATGGATTTGAAGTTATTTATGAAAAAGTGAGAGATGAGATCTTAAACAATAAAAATGCGCATAAAGATGAGATCAAAAGATTAAAAGAGCTTGTTGCTGAAGTTACTGAAAAAGCTATAAAAATTCAGACAACTGAAGCCAGAAATAAGCTTGCGGTAACAGAATTCTTTACCAGAGAACGGAGAAATCTCGGAACGAGGCGCAGCGCAGTAAAGGCACTTAACCAGTATAAACATGCGATGGGAAAGGCGGAAATGCAGGCGCAGCCTTATTTTCTGGATAAAAGACATTAATAAGATCAGGAACTGTGAGAAGAGCGGAAGACATCCGCTCTTCTTTTATTTTTAACAATGTTTATGCTATACTGTAATAGCTTATAGCGAATAATATTATTATTTTATAGGAGAGTTAAAGATGAGTGCAAATCTGAAGAGCGCAGGGAATAAAGTCAAAGAACTTCTCTCAGAGCGTTTTATCAAAGAATCACTTGGTATCTATCTGTTTCTCATGTTTGT
>JAILMH010000026.1 GCA_024692715.1 Lachnospiraceae bacterium | reverse complement strand
ATACCAAAAAGGCACTTCATCAATGTTGATTTGCCGGCACCGTTTTCTCCCATAAGGGCCAGTACCTTGCCGGGTCTGAGGTGAAGGTCGACACCGTCCAGAGCCTTTACACCCGGAAAGTACTTGCAGATGCCTTTTAATTCGAGTCTGTATTCAGGCTTTGCTGCATTTCCTTCCATGTATTTCTCCTCCTTGCGATAATTTATAAAGTAACAGGTTTCCATACCCCTATGAAATACCTAAATAACTTTCGTTTTTATTTTTTAAGACTTCCGTCTGTCTGAATCTATTTTTATTAACAAAATACCCGTTATCTTTTTTTCAAAAATCGAGTGCGGGCTTATGCAAGTAAACCCGCACTCAGATAATACCTTTTCAGAAATTACTGAACTGATGACATGATCTCATCAACGTTATCTGTTGTAACCTTTACATAGTCACATCCGATATACTGTGCATTGCCTGTTCCATCAAGGAAGTTCTTAGCTGCAAGAGCTGTGTTATAAGCCTGTGAAAGGTGATCGTTGAATACTGTACCTGTATATGTACCAGCCTTGATATCCTCAAGAGCCTCTGTAAGAGCATCAACACCTACAAGGTAGATATCCTCGTTAACTGTCTTGCCTGCTGCCTGGATTGCCTGAAGAGCACCAAGTCCCATTGCATCGTTGTTACAGAAAACAACTTCTGTCTCAGGGTGAGAAGCAAGTGCGTTAGCAACAAGTCCCTGTGCTGTAGCCTGATCCCAGTTACCAACCTCATCATCGAGCTCGTTAACTTCAAGACCTGCATCCTGAACAGCCTTTACAGAATACTCTGTACGATACTTAGCATCAACGTTCTCAGGGTCACCCTCGATCATGATGTAGTCAACTTTTCCGTTTCCGTTCTTATCAATTGTATCAATGCCAAGGTCAGCAATGATCTCGCCCTGCATTGTACCTGACTGACGAGCGTCACATCCAACGTAGCAAACGTTGAGACCTTCTGTAGCCCATCTTGTCTCTTCTGCCTCATCTGGCTCACGGTTGATATAAACAAGAGGAATATTTGCTGCTACAACCTTATCTGTGATTGTTGCTGCTGATGAAGAGTTAACAGGGTTGATGATAAGTACATCTACCTGATCAGCGATGAAGTTATCGATCTGGCCTGTCTGTGTACCCTGATCATTAGCGCCATCAGCAAATGTGATATTCTCTTCGCTGAAGCCCATAGCTACAAGGTCTTCCTGAAGCTTCTGTCTGAAAAGTGTCATGAAATTATCAGAGAACTGATAAATGCAAACGCCAACCTTCTTATCTGCAAGAGATGTATCAGCTTCGATTGAATCAGGAACTGCTTCTGCTGCTGCTCTTGTGATTCCATCAGCTGCTGCCTCTGTAGCATCACCTGCTGCTGTTGAAGCTGCATCTGCTGTTGTTGAAGCTGCTTCTGAAGCTGCCGGAGCTGCCTCTGATGCTGCTGGTGCCTCAGATGCTGTTGTTGAAGCTGAGCTTCCGCATCCTGCAAGGATTGTTGTTGCCATTGCTGCTGAAAGAAGTACGCTTACTACTTTTCTCTTCATATTAATTTGTCCTCCCAAAAACGTTTTTACCACTCTCTGATGAGTAGCTCTTTTGTTTACAATAAGAATTATAGTTCACATTTCGTTTAAAAAACATACGAAATCCTATTTTAAATCTTAGAAATCCTTTCTGATTTTGTGCATAATTGTGCTTTATGTATAATTTTATATATAAGTTTTTGTGTATATTTGCAGATTGGTGTATTTTATATACTTTGAATTTAGTTATTTTTTATACTTTTCGTTCATATTTTGTTCATTTACATTCCGGGAAGGCTTGTAGATAAGGTTTGAAGATGTGCATAGATTGGCTGCTGGGTATCGTGAATATGTCTTTTTTTAATATATTTATGCCTACGTGACATACTTGTCAGTATTTACACTGGATATATATGTCTTTTTTCTTATATTTTCTACTGTGCAGCATACGATATTTCATTTTGTTTGATAAAGTATGCTTTTTTTCTTGTATTTTTAAATGCAGAGCATACTATATTCCATAGTGTAGGGTAAAGTATGCTTTTTCCCTTATATTTTTAAATGCAAAGCATACTATAAGTATTTCAACTCAATCATAGTTTCTCCACCGACTGAGTGTATCGAGAAGCTTTTAGAGTATTACTCAAAGTTAGTATCAGACCCTTTCATAAGTTTCCCAAATAATAATCTATTGTTTTTTCAATTAATTCACTGGTTAATGGGTTATCTTTTGTTTCTGTTGTTATTATCAGATTAACTCCCTGTATAATACCATTATCATTGAATGCTTTTAGCTTCTTAAACGCCATCTCACTATACATTGGATCATCCATCAAACCAAAATGTTCCCAATATTTTATCTTATCCAGTTTCTGATCATAAATCGTAAAGTCCGGATAAAATGTTCCATCTTTTAATTCCAGTTTACATTCATATCTAAAAGGGATCTTTCTCAAAAATAATGCCGTATCAATAAGTAATTCTGACTTTGATCTTACTTTATAACCTGAATATGTCTTGAATCTTAAATTCTCTGGATATTTTTCATTTCTTGCATAATTTTCCTCGATCCATTTTCTTGCTTTAAGATCACCTGGTTTCAGACTTTCTTTTAACAATTCAAAATATGCCCTATTTTCATCAAATAATTTGTTGGCCCGACTTTCCTTTCTATGCTTAAAATAGTATTGCAAAGCATTTTTCTCGTTTTTCAAATCAATAAGTTTAAGTCTTAAATATTTAGCTTCAACAAGTTCTTCTGCATATTTTCTTTGCTTCTTACTAATATATTTTTTCCCATCATCCATTTTTAAGAACCATTTTTTCTGTCTTTTGTTATTTATGCAGATAATATCCTCTTGCGGCATATTTTTAAGCATAGCATCTATGTCTGCAATTTCCTTATCAATCCGCAGATTTTCTCTTTGCATAGTTTCATATATTTTATTTATCATACATTTTCCTTCTTGGGAATTAAATTTGACCACGAATGCAGTCATTACTGATCAGAACGACCTTGATGATATTACAATATCGCACTAACTTATGTCAATATCTGATTATAAACTATGTCTTTCCTCAAATAATTTTAATTTCAAAACATACTTTTCCCAACTCCTGTACATGATATATGCTATAATTCTAGTTTTCTTCTCTTTAGAGCATACTTCTTACAACTTCCCTCTATGATATATGCTATAATTCCAGTTTTCTTCTCTTTAGGGCATACTTCTTACAACTTCCCTCTATGATATATGCTATAACTCCGGATTTCTTCTATTTAGGGCATACTTCTTACATTTTTACTCTATAATATATGCTATAACTTCAGTTTTCTTCTCTTTAAGGCATAATAAAAGAGACGTAACTCTTAAAGAATCACGTCTCCATATTTCTAATTTACTGTAAAGCTTCCGGCTTCTCAACCTCATAATCTGACCAGCTTGGAGCTGTAAGAGCACCTGATGTATCAGCATCTGTGTCGTAAGAATCTACTGTAATAGTATATTCGCTGTCTCCTTCTACATATACTGTACCGTCTGTACCCTTAACAGTTACGCTCTTGCCGCTTTCATCAACTATCTTACCTGCATTGTGAAGAGCTGTAAGTGTGCTGTCACCTGTTACTGTCCAGGTTGAAGATGAATCGATGTAAAGGTTTGCATATCCTTCATCACTTCCATCACCTGCCTCGGACTCATCATCAACAAATGCGCCCTGGAGAGTTGATCCGTTCAGCATATAGAAATCAAGCTTACTGATCGAATCCCACTGAACATCACCCTTCATATCCTGATCATCAGCTGTGAAGTTACACTGTGCGCCATTTTCTCCTGTTGTTCCCCAGCCTCTGCCATTTGCATTACCTGTAGCTCTAAGGAAGAAATCACAATCATCTGCCGCATTGATATCTACACCGCTGAGATAAAAATTGCTTTCTGTATTAGTTGTATAGAACAGCCCGCCATTCTTAGATGTCAATGAACCGCCTACCATATCAAATGTTCCGGCACCAACCTCAGAATCACCAGACATACTCTGATATACGATCACCGACCAGGACATGTTATTGTTCTGCTCCTGATCTGGCATATTACATGTAAGATCTGTATTAAAAAGTCTTGTCGTATTAAGGCCTTCAAGACAAACACCTTCTGATCCTGTTGCCTCAAGTGTTGCATTGTTTACCGAAATATCTGCTGTGCAATAAAGAGCCGGTGAGCCGGATCCATTTGCAGTATAAGTTCCGCCATCAATAACCATTGTGCCGCCGCCTCTGTCTGAACGGATTGCTGCTGATGATCCGCCTTCAGTATTAACTGTGAGGTCCCAACCATAGAATGTTCCACCGCCTGCTGCATGAACACCTCCTGATGTATCCTGCTTTGTATCAATAGTTACATTCTGAGCATAGATCGTGCCATCTCCATATGCAAAGAGTCCTGCACCGCCCTTTGAATCAGATGTGATAGTTCCGCCATTTACAATCGCTGTTCCATCTGTTGCAAGCAATGAAGAGCCAACACCGTAAAAGCTTGCAGAATCTCCGCCTGAAGAATCGCTGCTGTTTCTGCTTATCATGAGATCATTAAAAATCACCTGAGAACCATTAAGAACATGAACTGCATTTTCATCTGTTCCTGTTGATTCTACAGATAAATTATCAACTGTCTCATCTGAAGTATATTCATTAACTGCTGTGTACTCTGTCGGTGCTGAGCTCTGTCCGCCAGGTGCACCACCAGGTCCACCCTGACCGCCTTCACCACCGGGGCCACCCTGACCATCCGGAGCCTGTCCGTCCGGAGCTCCTTTTCCATCAGGTGCACTGCTTTCGCTCGACTCTGCAGCATCAGAAGATGAAGCCTCTGCTGAAGCAACTGAAGTTTCTGCTGTTGATGATGTAGGTGCTGCATCCGATGAAGATGAAGCAGATGCTCCACAACCGGTTATGAGCATTGCAGTCATGAGTGCTGCCATTGCTGAGATACCAAGTTTTTTAATCAAATTTTTCTTTAACATATTGATAACTCCTTCGTAGATGATTTATTTCAATGTGTTGCTTTCGTCTATGAAATGAATTATATTAGCAAAATTTGAAGTAATATTGTTCCAACCTGTAAGCATTTGTGAAATACCAATGTTTAAAATGTGAAAAACAGCCACGCTTTGTATGCATGACTGTTTTTTCATTACGTTATCCTATTTCAAATGGCTTATATTTCGCCACATATTCTTTCTTCATGACAGCTTCGATATATATTCCATTATCTCTGTAATCTGTATTCAAAATCTGAGCATGAGACCTAAGCTCATTTTCCATACCGGATTTATCATACGGAATAAGCAGTTCCATTCTTTCTGCCGCCTCATTGAGTTTATCATCGATGAGTTTTAATAACTCCTCCATCCCGATTCCATCATGCGCAGAAATATATATCCTGTCCTCTCTCATTCTCGGAAGATCTGCAGTATCTAAAACCTTCTCCGCCTTATTCAGCACTGTGATTCTTGGAATAGTCCCTGCCCCGAGCTCGCGAAGCGTCCTATCTGTAACATCCATATGCATTGAATAATTCGGATCAGAATAATCCACAACCTCTAGAATAAGGTCCGCATAAAGCGCCTCTTCAAGAGTTGAATGAAAGGCGTTTACCAAATCTGTCGGAAGATCATTGATAAATCCAACTGTATCACTCAGTAAAAACTCTCTATGACCTGCCGGCGATATTCTCCTGACAGTAGTATCAAGAGTAGCAAAAAGCATGTCCTTTACCATTACCTTCTGACCTGCTTCATTACTATAGTCATCAATAAGCCTATTTAATAGAGTTGATTTTCCGGCATTTGTATAACCCACAAGTGATA
Organism: Lachnospiraceae bacterium; assembly: GCA_024692715.1. GTDB lineage: Bacteria > Bacillota > Clostridia > Lachnospirales > Lachnospiraceae > NK4A144. The sequence continues at coordinate 3,393 of JAILMH010000026.1, read as the reverse complement.
CGAGCGGTATCCCAGAACTCTGACGATGCTTTCTCTGTACTTCTCTTGTCTTTTCTATTTCTTTAAGTCCACGCCTAAGGGCAGACATCTCTTTTTCAATACGTCTGCGATCAAGCTCGATCTGCTTCTCGCCTGATCCCTTATTCGAAAGCGAACCACCGGTTCCACCCTGTCTTGAAAGATTTGAACGGAGTCCCACAAGTCTCGGAAGCATATATTTTAACTCTGCATAATCGACCTGCATTCTTGCTTCTTTAGTACGGGCTCTTTTCCCGAAAATATTTAATATCAAACCTGTTCTGTCAAGAATTTCTACTTTAAGAGCGTTACCAAGGTTATTCAGCTGCGACGGAGAAAGCGTATTATTAAAAACTACCGCATCAGCGCCTGTCGAATCGATAATTTCTCTGACTTCGTCAACCTTTCCTATTCCTATGAATGTTGCCGAATCCTCCGTATCCATATTTTGTCTTGCCTCTCCCGCAACTTCTAAATTACACGCCTCAGCAAGACCTTTTAATTCCTCCATACTGATATCAAAAGATTCATACGAATCAGTACTCATACGGGCGCCTACAAGTACAGCTTTTCTATTTATTGTTTCTTGTAATTCAATCATCTAATTACCTTTTCAAAAAAAATCTAGGGACTGCCACTTTGGCAATCCCTAGAATAATATCACATATTAAATTTCCTGCATAGTATCAGACTTATACATGATCTCCGTACTTAACATCTGAGTAATCATCAGAATTTGTAAGAAGGAATACTACTGTATCAGGATGACCTGCAGCAGCGATCTTTGCTTTATCAAACTTAAGAAGCGGCTGGCCCTTCTTAACTTCATCGCCGGCAGCAACAAGCGGTGTAAATCCATCACCATTCATTTCTACTGTGTTGATGCCAACATGAATAAGGATTTCCTGATCCTGAGGGCCCATAACACCAACAGCATGCTTTGTCTCTGCAACCATTGAAATAGAACCGTCACATGGTGCATAAACAACTTCGCCTGTAGGCTCGATACCTACACCTTCGCCAAGGGCACCTGACGCAAATGTAGCATCCTTAATCTCTGTATAAGGTATAACCTTACCAGCTACCGGAAGGAAAAGCTTTCCTGCATTTGAGCTGATTACAGAATTATCTGTTTCAAAAGAAGCCTCTGCTTCAACATTAGCTGCTGCTGAAGAAGCAACTCCACCAGCCGGAACTGTCTCAACTTCTGGTTTCTCGTCCTGGAAAAGCGCATATGAAATTGCAAATGCGATACCTGCAGCAACAAAAATTACGATAGAATACTTAACCTTATCATTAATGATAAGATAACCCGGAATACCTGTTACACCATAAGCTGTAGCACCGATTTTCATAAATGCTGCGATAAGTGAGCCAATAGCACCACCGATCATACCACCAACGAATGGCTTAAGATAACGGAAGTTAACACCAAAAATAGCAGGCTCTGTAATACCAAGAGCAGCTGAAAGTGAAGCAGGAACAGCAATTGTTCTGTTCTTAGGATTAACAGTCTTAAATGCTACAGCAAGACAAGCACCAAACTGTGCAAAGTTAGCTGCTGATGCGATAGGCATCCATGTGTTAAGTCCAACAGATGCAAGCATACCTGACTCAATAACATTGTACATATGGTGAAGGCCCATAACAACTGTTACAGGGTAAATAGCACCCATGATAAGCGCACCGAATGGATTCTGTACAAGTACTTCAGCACCATTAAGAACTACTGTCTCAAGTCCTGAGAAAATAGGCCCAATGATCGTAAATGTAAGCATAGCTGTAATAAATACAGTACAAAGAGGAGTTACGAAAAGATCGATGATCTCCGGAACGACCTTATGGAAGAACTTCTCTATCTTACACATGCAGAAAACTGAAAGCATTACAGGAATTACATGTCCCTGATATCCAAGCTGATTGATCTGACCAAGCGTATATGACTCTGTGATCTTTACATGACCGAAAAGGTACCATACATCATATCCATTTGCAGCATTCCAACCATTTGTAAGGTTTGAATGGATCATCAAAAGTCCGATAACTGCTCCAAGGAAAATATTTCCGCCAAATACACGAGCCGCAGAAATAGCTACGATAACCGGAAGATATGCAAATGCTGTGTTTGCAACCATATCAAGGAAAGCAAACCAATCAGAATCAGCAAATCCAAGGCCCGGGATCTTCGCAAGAGCCTCAACAAGACCCATCATAAGACCAGAAGCTACGATTGCAGGAAGGATAGGTACAAAAACATCACCAATAGGTTTAAGAAGTCTCTGCCAAAGAGGTCCCTTTGCTGCTGCTGCAGCCTTGACATCATCCTTTGTTGCTGCTGACATTCCCGTTATAGCAAGGAACTCATCATAAACCTTATTAACTGTACCTGTGCCGATGATGAGCTGAAGCTGTCCGTTTGATTCGAACATACCTTTAACTCCATCAACATTTTCAAGTGCCTTTTTGTCGACCTTCGCATTATCCTTGATAACGAGTCTCAATCTTGTGGCGCAATGTGCCGCCTGTGCGATATTGTCACGTCCGCCAATATGGCTGACGATCTCCTCCGCACACTTGTGATAATCAAGTGCCATAGTGTTTTCTCCCTTACACATATAATAGTGGTGACTGCTACAGCAGTCTCATTTATGGTTTATCTCATAAACCGAGCTGTTCAAAAGCTCGGGCAAGACCATCTTCGGTAACCGCCGGGCATACTACATCAGCAATCTCCTTTAACGGCTCAGCACCATTTGCCATGCATACGCTCGTTCCGACGGTCTGGATCATCTCCAGATCATTCATGGAATCTCCAAATCCATAAGTGTCCTCGATCGGGACTCCGAGATATTCTGCAACCTTCTGAATTCCACGTCCCTTATCAAACTTTTTATTAATAAGCTCTCCATTTACGCAGTTTCCATGAGCAGCCACATGCTGCATGCAGAAATTAAACTGATCTCCGAGTTTTTCCTTTGCTTCATCCAACTGTGCCATGTCTGTGCACATTACTACTACCTTATATATCGGACGTCCGTCGTACTCTTTAAAGGGCTTTATTCCCAAATCGCCTTTAAGAGCCTTTCTCCAACGCTCTATCTCAGAATTGCCTTCGCTCTGTCCATCGAGGAAATCTCCAAGATCCTCATCCCCCCATGAACCATCAGCAGCTTCAAGCGTGCAGAATACACCATGCTTATGAAGTGACTCAATAGCAATATCTCTCTGCTCATTTGTCATAGGACAGTCAAAAATGACCTCATCCTTAACCTTCACATAACCACCGGCGCTTCCAACTATTCCATCAAAGCCATATTTGAGAAGCGGCTTAAGCATATCTAAATTACGTCCTGTACAAAGGAAAACCATGTTTCC
>JAILMH010000018.1 GCA_024692715.1 Lachnospiraceae bacterium | reverse complement strand
GATGTTATTGTAAATGGTATTATCGGTGGTGTAGGTTCAGTACTTGGATTCCTTCCTCAGATGATCATGCTTTTCCTTTGCCTTTCAATCCTTGAGGATATCGGATACATGGTACGAATCGCATTCGTTATGGACCGCTTATTCCGTCACTTTGGACTTTCAGGAAAGAGCTTCATCCCACTTATCATTGGTGCAGGTTGTGGTGTTCCTGGTATCCAGGCTTCAAAGACTATTGAAAACGACAATGACCGTCGTCTTACGATCATGACAGCTACTTACATCCCATGTGGTGCTAAGCTCCCTGTTATCGCGCTTCTTGAGGGTGTAATTTTTGGTGGAAGCTGGTATCTTGCTTCACTTATGTATGTTATTGGTGTATTTGCAGTTCTTCTTGTTGCTATCATTCTTAAGAAGACAAAGCCATTCCATGGACAGGCTGCACCATTCGTTATGGAGCTTCCTGCTTATCATATTCCGTCAGCTAAGACAGTACTTATGCATGTTTGGGAGAGAACATGGGCATTCCTTAAGAAGGCCGGAACAGTTCTTTTCCTCGCTTGTATCGTAATGTGGTTCATCTCATCTTATGGATTTACAGAAGGTGCATTTGGACTTGTAGAAGATGCTAATGATTCACTTATCGCTGCTATCGGCGGAATCTTTGCTCCGATCTTTACTCCAGCAGGATTTGGTTCATGGCAGGCAGTTGCTTCTTCACTTTCAGGTTTCGTTGCAAAGGAGTCAATTGTTTCAACAATGTCTATCCTTGCTATGGCCGGTCAGGAACTTGCAGAGGACGATCCTTCACTTTGGACAGGTGTTCAGGCATTCTTCCCTGCAGCAACAGTTGGCGTAGCTGCATTCAGCTTCCTTCTGTTCAACCTTCTTGATTCACCTTGTCTTGCTGCTATCACAGCAGGTATGAAGGAAATGGGTTCTTCTAAGTGGTCAGCATTTATGATCATCTTCCAGAATGTATTTGCTTACCTCATGGCAATCATGGTATATCAGGTTGGATGTTTCCTCGTTTACGGTGTATTCACAGTAGGAACAGTAGTAGGATTTATTATTCTTGCAGCTCTTCTTATTGCTGTATTCCGTCCAGATCCTTACAAAAATGCAGATATTCAGGCTCGTCGTTCAGTGATCTGATCGGACAAAACTTAGAATAAAAATAATGCGTATCCGGAGTTTTGAAAAACTCCGGATACATCTAAAGGGATTATGGAGGTCATATGAGCAGTTCTCAGGTTTTGGAGAAACTAAGAGAGAATGGATGCCGTATAACCAAACAGAGGCGTCTGATTGTGGATGTTATAATGCAGAACGATTTCACAACTTGTAAGGACATCTATTATCAAGTTGCCGGTAAAGACCGTACGATCGGCATGGCTACGGTTTACAGAATGATACGCCAGCTCGAAGAGTTAGGAATAGTAAATCGTGTTGAACGTATAGAGGTCTGTGCGAATATAAACAGCAAGGAATAACTTGCCGTATGGTGGAAATATACCGCTTTGCATAAAGAGCGTTGTGTCTGTTGTTGACGGACACAGCGCTTTTTCTTTCCTTAAAGACGTTTATAAGGTATACTTTATATTATGAAGAATTATATTGTTATGGATCTTGAATGGAACCAAGGTTCGGCACTTACAGAGAATCCAAATATTCCTTTTGAGGTTATAGAAATTGGAGCTGTTAAGCTCGATGAAAATAGAAATATTGTAGATACCTTTGACAGTTTGATACGTCCTCAGGTCTATAAAAAGATGAATGCCATGACCCAGAAAGTCATCCATATGGATATGAAGGATCTTCAAAATGCAGAGATTTTTCCGCATGCCTTCAGAAAGTTTATGAAGTGGTGCGGTGACGATTTTATCTTTTGTACATGGGGAAATCTTGATCTGACAGAGCTTCAGACGAATATGAGATATTATGGACTGGAGCCATTCTCAGACGGGCCGTTAAAGTATCTGGATATTCAGAAGCTATTCAGTATTGTATATTCGGATGGCAGGACCAGGCGTGCGTTGGAAACTGCTGTAGAATTCATGCAGATCGAGAAGAAAGAGACATTTCATCATGCTGATGGAGATGCCTGGTATACGGCCCAGATCATGAATAAAATGAATCGTCCGGACGTTGAAGTTTATTATTCATATGATAATTTTCATACGCCGAAGGATGCGGAACATGAAGTTCATGCAAAGTTTCCTACATATTCAAAATATATTTCAAGAGTTTTTAGTGATAAAGCAGAGGCAATGAAGGATAGTGAGGTTAGAGCAACAAAGTGCTTTATCTGTGACAGAGAGCTTAGACAGACTGTTCAGTGGTTCTCTCTAAACAGTAAAAACTATTTCAATGTAGGAATCTGTGAAAAGCATGGGCTTATGAGATCAAAGCTCAGGGTTAAGAAAAATGAAAAGGGAAATGTATATATAGTAAAAACTCTGAGACGATGCGATCAGGAAGAGGCTGATGACCTTAAAAAGAAAGAACGTAAGGCTAAGGTCCAGGCTGAAAAATATGAAGCTATAGAACGTGCAAAGGCTAAAAGAGGCCGTAATCATGTGCGTAAGAAAAAGGTCATTAAAAAGGTAAAAAAATAAATAATTATAAGATAAGAGCTGTTCAGATCCGGTAAAATTTTCCGTTTGAACAGCTCTTTTGATTGGAATTATTTGAAATCGAAATCATCAAATTCTGATGAGTAACGTTTATTTCGCTTTAAGATGTTCTTTCTTCGGCGGTTTGAATAATGGTTATGTCTGAATATAAGCCAGAGGATAACGATGATCAGGATCAAAGCGCCTAAAACAAATCCCCCGATCCAGATATATTTAACGTTTATGTAAATTATCTTATTGGCCGATACGGAGTTGGCTGAGGCTGATCTGGCAACAGGCTCATTGTTTCCCTCTATCGATGCGGTGCCGAAACTGAAGGTCTTTGCATCTGAGGAGGTAAGGATAAGGGAAGTTTTTCCAACGTAGACATCTCCGTAGGTATAATTGATGTCTGCGATGGCATCCTTTGACTCCGGTTCATAATTTATCGTATAGGTAAGATCACTGAAACTTGCAGTATTAGGAATTATCACACTTCCGTTCGGATCAAGTCCGAGCATCGCCTTTGAGCTTCCGAATATGTCGGCATCGGTGTCGAAAAAGTCTGAATTATCGATGCTGAAACCGGATTCATTATCAGCTACGTTCAACTTCTGGAAATTATCAAAACCGTAGTCGAAAAGTGTGGCTGTATCGGTATACTGTGCAGGCGGCTCATCCTTCATGATAACGCATATAAGGTTCATGCCGTTGCGTTCAGCGGTTGTTACAAGAGTTGAGCGGGCAACATTTGTATAGCCTGTCTTACCCCATACAACGCCGTCATAGGCATATTCTTTACCGGGGTACATATTGTGGTGGTTCGGCATAAGGAAGGTGTCAGGCTGTGTTGCTGTTGCCTTCACTTCATAGCGGGATGTGCTCGCAATACGTACACAGGTTTCGTTACTGTTGAAAGCGCGCGCTATAAGTGCCAGATCATGGGCAGTTGTCCAGTGTTCGTCATTTGGAAGACCATTGGCATTCATGAAGTGTGTATTGGTGCAGCCAAGCTCAGCGGCACGCTTATTCATGAGCTTTGCAAATTCCTCTGTCGAGCCGGAAATATGCTCTGCTATAGCAGCTGCGACTTCATTTGCAGAGGCAAGCATTACGCAGTAAATCGCCTCTTCCATGGTGATCGATTCACCTACGTCCATTCCGACGTTGGAGGAGCCTCTGTCGATGCCGAAAACAGCTTCCTTTGAAAAGGTCACTGTTTCGTCCATAGAACAGTTTTCTGCGGCTAAGAGACAGGTCATTATCTTTGTAGTACTGGCCGGGAAGTGGATCGTATCCATGTTTTTATCGTAAAGGATGGTTCCGGTGTCAGCATCCATTAAAACGGCACTTTCAGCACAGATCCCTGAAGCCTGAGGCCAGCCCGGTATAGAGTTGCTTGAAGCCGGCATAGCCATTCGTGAAGCATTGATATCCTCGCGGGTTACTTCGTCGGCAAAGGCAGGGACTGCGGTTGACATAATCTGGGTAGACACAGTTATGAAAGCTATTCCTGCGAAAATTAATTTCTTTAATCTATTAAACAATTTTAAAATTACCTCGTATACAAACTTGAAAAAAATACCTACTTATCATACACTAATTAAGTTTATGAATCAACAAATACAGGGCATTGATAAATGTGTAAAAAGTGTGCCCTAAGCGGCTAAAATACAGTAATTAACAGTCAGAAGGAGAATGAGATGAGACTGAGAAATATACCCGGGGCTAAGGATGTTGTGGCGGCAGACGAACGCTGTATGAATGCACCGGAAGAAACAAAGGGTAAATGGAAAGAGATCTTTGGGAATGAGAACCCTTTGAGAGTGGAAGTTGGTATGGGAAAGGGACGTTTTATCATTGACATGGCGGTAAAATATCCGGATATCAACTTTGTTGGTATTGAAATGTATGAGTCTGTTATGATCAAGGCGTTAAAGCATCTCGATGAGATGGAAGATCAGCCGGAAAACGTCAGATTTATAAGAATGGACGCAAGAATGATATCTGAGTGGTTCGAAGAAGGGGAAGTAGACAGGATTTATCTTAATTTCTCAGATCCATGGCCAAAGGCAAGACATGCAAAGAGAAGACTTGAATCAAAGGAGTTTCTTGCAAGATTTGCCCGTATTATAAAGAAAGACGGAGTTATTGAGTTTAAGACAGATAATCAGGAACTTTTCAGCTTTGCCTTAGAGGAAGTAGAGCCTGCAGGCTGGAAGCTTCTCTATCAGACAAGGGATCTTCATAATGATGCAGAGCAGATGAAGGATAACGTGATGACAGAGTACGAAGAAAAGTTCTCGTCTAAGGGTAATCCGATCTGTAAGTATATAATAAAGCAGAAATAAAGATAATAATTGTGTTGAAGTGTAAAAAGGAACAGTCCCGTTTAGGAATGTTCCTTTTTAATTCCCATAAGAAATGGGAAAAATCTATTTACGATATTGATGATTACAACCTCTGCGATCATGACGAAGAAGAGGCTTAGAAGGCTCAGAACCGCATCATGAGAGGGCTGGGCGATAATCGGCTTTGAAAAGTGCAGACCGCCTATCTCGGCCACGTAGAGGACGTAGAAATCCAGGTGAGTGACCATGACTATAAGTGAATTTTTACCAAGCCATGAAAGCCCTCTTAGAGAGCCGTTTTGGGAAATATTTTCCAGACAGCGACAGAGAAGTATAACACCAAGGCTTCCGCAGACAGCAGCTGAAAGATATAACAGAATATTTCCGAATACAAGAAAGTGAAGATCTGTTATCCCGTTGTATGAGCTTGCATAACAGGTTACACAGATAAGGCAGATGCCTGTGACGAAATCAAGTGACAGAAATGATCTGTAGTTGAGCAGCCTGTTAAGTAAAAATCCTATATTCAGCAGCAGCATACAGAAAAGTATTCTTAAAACTGCCACTGCAAAAAGATGAAATATCGCAAAGGGAATTGATGCTCCATACTGCGCATTTGCAGCTTCAAGGATAGGGTTCAGACCAATGCTCAACCCGGCAAAAACAACGGAAAGTACAGTGGTTGCGGCGATTTTTATTTTTTTCATTAAAGCAATGAAAAGAATTTCGGAAAAGAAAAGTGCCGGAAGAAACCAGAGTACGGAAATGCCGTAAAGTGTAAAGGTCTGCAGTATATCCATAAAGACTGTGCTCCACCCGCCATCCCGTTTCGTCAGCATAAAATAGCCGATATAAATGATCACATCCAGGATGGAGAAGTAAAGATATGGGAGAAGTATCCGCCTTACACGTCTGCCGAGTATATCCTTAAAATCCCTTTCGTGAGCTCCTGAAATACTCAGTAAGATGCCAGAAACAACGAAAAATAGGGGCATGTGAAAGGACACAATGAATATTCGCAGGTCCTTGCTTATATATTCAATGTGTCCGAGTACTACCAATATTATCCCGATCCCCTTTGCGAGATCGAGATAATCTAAATGCTTTTTTGAAGAATTCATTTTAGTTGGCAGCTGTCTGTGCTGCAAGTGATGCAAAGTACTGGTCGATACCGTTTGCAATTCCGGTTGCCATGAGTGTCTGATAATCGCTGTTTGCCATGTTGAGATCCTCTGTTGGATTTGTCATGAATCCAAGCTCAAGGATAGTAACAGGGACCTGGCTCCAGTTGATTCCGCTCATGGTATCACTCTGTGAAACGCCTTTGTTTTTCTGGCCTGTAGCTGCTGCCTGTCCGTTGACAACACAGGCAGAAAGAAGCTGGCTTGCTGCTGCGATATTGCTGCAGTATGCGTTTGATGAAGAAGGTGCAAGTGCGAGAACACCGGATACAGCGCTTGAATTAATGCCATTGGCGTGAACTCTGATGAAGGCATCTGCTTTTGCGTTGTTGGCGATCTGTGCGCGTTCAACATTGCTGATGTTTACGTCATTTGTAGTTCTTGTCATGATAACTGTGTAGCCGCGGGCGGTAAGGATCGACTGAAGCTTAAGCGATACCTGAAGGTTCAGCTGGGCTTCTGTGAGTCCGCTCCATGCGCCGTGGGTACCTGCAGCGACCTTGGCCTTTGTGATTGATGAACCGGGTGCGATCGGCTCCTGAGCTGTGTTAGCCTTGGCCTGATGACCCGGGTCGATACAAACGATCTTTCCGTTGGAAACAACGGAAGAGGCGAATGCTGAGGTGCTTAAAGAAAAAGTAACCACAGCGGCCATTAAAAGTGCTGCTAGTTTTTTCATAGATATTTTCCTCCCGAATTATATTAATATTTTAAGGATTTGCTGGCTTCTGAGAAATACTGCTCCTGTTCATTGGTGTTGTGGCGCTCTGCAACCTGTCCTCCATCAAGAAGTGACTGGATCTTAGTGGCAACGAGATCAAGTGCTACGTCATTCATACCACTGTTTGTAACAAAGTCAGCATACATCTTGGTCGGCTCGACGTAAAGATAATGCATAGGCTTAACGGTTGTAAGATACTGGTCGATGATATTTTCTATATCACGTCCGCGCTCCTTTACATCGCGCTGAACACGACGAAGGATTCTCTCATCGGCATCGGCGTCAACAAAGATACGAATGTCCATCATTTTGCGAAGTCTTTCGTCTGCAAGGACGAGAATTCCCTCAAGAAGGATGATACGGCTTGGCTTAACGATGGTTACTTCGTTTGAACGGTTGTGGTTTGAGTAGTCATAGATCGGGCACTGTATTGTATGTCCGTTCTTGAGTTCTCTTAAATGCTCAATGAGAAGGTCTGTCTCAAACGCTGAAGGATGGTCGTAATTCATCTTTTTGCGCTCTTCAAAAGAAAGGTCGTCCTGTGCTCTGTAGTAGTTGTCGTGGTAGAGAACTGTTACATGGTCACCAAACTTGTCCTTAAGGCGGTTAGTGAATGTTGACTTTCCTGAACCTGTACCACCGGCGATACCGATAATAATAGGTTTCTGTGTTACTTCTTCGTTCTTAACTTCTGTGTTACTCATTTGATCCTCTTTCATATAAAACGTTATAACTTGCACTTAGTCTATCATTTTTAAAACGTCAGAGCAATAATTCACGCGAGAAGTTGTACTTTTTTAAGAAATCTGTATGTGATGCAACGCATTGACGGGGATATTATGGTGATGATATTTTTAACATGACTGAATATTTGGAGGAATTTTTTATGTATAGATTTGCTATTTATGGTAAGGGTGGAATCGGTAAATCAACGGCCTGCGCAGCGCTTTCGTGTGCTTTTGCAGAGATGGGGCTTAAGGTCATGCAGATAGGCTGTGATCCGAAGGCGGATTCTACGCTTTATCTTCACGGAGGAGAGCGTATCGAGACTATGCTCGACGTCTTGAAAAAGAAGCGCTCAAAGGCCGAGCTGGAAGATCTGGTTCACGAAGGTTATAACGGAATAATCTGTGCGGAAGCCGGAGGCCCGACACCGGGGCTTGGCTGCGCAGGAAGAGGTATTGCTGCGGCTTTTGAAGCGCTTGAGGAGCGAGATGCGTTCGATATCTTAAAGCCGGACGTTATCATATATGATGTTCTTGGAGATGTGGTCTGCGGAGGATTTGCGATGCCTATAAGAGAAGGCTATGCGGATGATGTATATATCGTGACATCCGGTGAAAATATGGCTATATATGCGGCTGCAAACATTGCCATGGCGGTCGATAATTTTAAGGAAAGAGGCTATGCTCACCTTGGAGGTCTCATCCTTAACCGGAGAAATGTACCGGATGAGAGAGAAAAGGTGGAAACACTTGCGGGAGACCTGAAAACAGAGATAGCGGCTGATCTTCCGAGGGATAATTCCATTGCAGAGGCAGAAGCACAGGGAAGAAGCGTATTTGAGATGCACCCTGACTGTGAGTATGTGAAAGCTGTGAGAGAGCTTGCCAAGCGAATGATCGAGCATGGAAGGAATCATTGATTATGGATGGAAAAGAATTTCAGTATATAAAGGATATGAAGTATGAGTACAATGCTGACGATGGCCTTGCATATGCTTCACCGGTGAGGGGTGTCTGGAATATTGTACACATCGGAACGCTGGTCCCCGGCGGACACCAGATATTTGTGTGTCCGACAAGCTGCCTTAGAGGAGTAGTGCTCACTACGGCGGAAATGGGGCGCATGGATAAGCTTTCTACCATAACCGTCGGTGAAGACAATATCATCGAGGGAAATATGGAAGAGCAGCTTCTGCATGGAACGGAAAGGATCATTGAGGAGCTCCCGGAGAGACCGAAAATGATCATGGTGTTCATAAGCTGTATTCATCACTTTCTTGCGGTCAATTATCAGCGGATCTATAAGATCTTGAGAAAAGAATATCCGGATATTGACTTTATAGATGCCTATATGAACCCTATAATGCGCCGTACAGCACCGGTAGTGCCGGTACTCTGGAGGCAGATGACGAGACCGTTTAACAAACCGGAAAGCTGGAAAAAGGATCAGGTAAATTATCTTGGAAACTGCTTTACCTATGGGCCTGAATACTGCGATCTCACAGCGCTTCTCAATAAAAACGGTATAAAAACTCTGGAAGCGAATAATGTAAAGACCTACGATGAATATATGTCTATGCAGGATTCAGAGGTGAATTTTGTTTTCCATAACACAGGCGAGAAGGCGGCAAAGGATCTTGAGATAAGAAACAACGTAAAGTGGCTGAGAATGCACCCAGGTTATGATTATGATGTTTTGGAAAAGGATCTCTGCGAGGCGGCTGAGCTTGTAGGGATCGAAGCACCGTCTAAAGAATGGTTTGAAAATGAACGAAAGCTTACAGATGATGCGATCGCTGAAACAAAGGCACTGCTTGGAGATACAGCGGTTGCCCTTGATTATACAGCGGTAGATTTTCCGCTTGAGCTGGCAGAATTTCTTTTAAGCAGAGGTTTTAACGTTGAGGCGGTCTTTGTGGATGCTATAACAGAGTCGCAGGAGAGATTTGACAGGCTTAAGAGAATGAAGCCTGAGCTTAAAATGTACGGAACAATAGGTTGGAATATCCGTCAGATGGACAGGATGCATGACGGTAAGATAGTATGTATCGGGCAGAAAAGCGCATACTTTATGGATTCCAATAATTTCGTAAATGTGATAGAAAATGCGGGAATGTGTGGATTTTCCGGCATACGGCATCTGATGGAGCTCATCCGTGAAGCATATAACGAGGAGAAACCGATGAGAGAGCTGGTTTCAATAAAAGGATGGGGGTGCAGCTGCGTATGAAGGATTACCAGACACATGTATTTACAAGTACCTATACGGCAGACGTTTCAGGAGTGTGCTCAGCGATGTATGAGCTTGGAGGAATGTCTATAATTCATGATCCTTCGGGATGTAATTCGACATATTCCACACATGACGAGCCAAGATGGTTTGACGGAAAGAGCCTTATGTTTATTTCAGGACTCGATGAGATGACAGCGGTTCTTGGTGATGATGAAGTTATCATAAAGAATGTAACGGCGGCTGCAGCAGACCTGAAGCCAAAGTTTATAACGCTGTGCGGAGGTTCGATACCGCATATTATCGCCTTTGATTTTAAGGGTACAGCGCATCTTATAGAAAAGAGGTGCGGTGTTCCGGTGCTCCCTGTTGCAACTGATGGACTAAAGTCGTATATCAGCGGCGTAGGAATGGCATTCACTGAGTGGATCAAACGGTTCGCGGACGAAAAAACAACGAAAAGTTCAGCACTTTCGGTCAACCTGATGGGCGTTACTCCTCTGGATTTTTCTATAAATGGAAATGTGGAGAAGATGAAAGAAACCTTTGAAAAGGCCGGAATAAAGGTAAATTGCTGCGCTGCTATGGGAGAGAGCTTTGAAAATATGCAGAAACTCTATGCAGCGCATGTAAATGTGGTCGTTTCATCAGCAGGGCGTCGTCCAGCCAGGTTTATGGAGAAAACAAACGGAATTCCGCGGGTTGAGGGACTTCCTGTCGGAGCTGATGAGACTGAGAAACTGATGGCTGCCATTAAAGAAGCTGCAGAGAGCGGCAAAAATCAGATAGTATATGATGAAAGTCTCGAACATGAGGATTGGGAGATTCCGGGAGATGGAATACTAGTAATAGGCGAGGAAGTTTTTGCACTTTCACTGGCAGATGCGATAAATTGTCTTCCGGAGTCAGAACGTCATGGCCTTAAGGCTTATGCCATCTGGCCGGATATAGATGAAGGGCTTCCGGAAGAGCAGCTGATGAAGGCAGTAAAGAGCTCAAAAATAGTGATCGCGGATCCTTTATATAAAGTAATTCCTCGTGATAAGGCAATAAGATTTATTGATTTTCCGCATGAAGCATATTCCGGAAGGATTTATAGAAAGCAGATTCCGGTATTCGCAACCGATGAATTTGATGTAGCAGGCTTTATTAAATGAAGAGCAGAGGAGTATGAGTATGTTTGAAAAAATCGATCTGCATATGCATTCCACATTTTCTGACGGAACAGATACACCGGAGATTCTGCTAAACAACGTAAAGTCAATGGGTGTAGGCATGTTTGCACTTACAGATCATGACGCGTATGCAGGGTGTATAGAAATGCGAAAATACCTTAAGGATGGAGACCCTCTTTTTATAAACGGAGTAGAATTCTCTACGGAAGATGAAAAGGGAAAGTATCATGTGGTTGGCTTAGGCTTTGATCTTGATTCTAAATATATGAAAGAGATGACAGAGACATTTCATCAGATCAGAGTCAGCAAAGCGAGAAACAGGATAAATTTTCTTCGTTCAGAGCTTGGACTTAAAATCACAGAAGAGGATGAAAAATGGATATTAAGCCAGAATAATCCGGGGAAACCTCACATAGGAAGAGTTTTGGTTGATAACGGTTATGCTTTAAATATATCTGATGCCATTCAGCAGTACGTGATAAGGTATAAAGAGGTAGAAAGGAAGATGACTCCGGAGGAGGCAATCGATACTATTCTTCGATCCGGAGGGATACCTGTCCTTGCACATGTTCCTTTTGGTGACGGCGGACAGGATCTCACAGATGAAGAGGTGGAAAATCGTGTGGTCCGATTTAAGAAACTTGGGCTGCTCGGTGTGGAAGGCTTTTATTCTGATTATTCTAAGCATGATTCGGAGCTTATGCTTTCTCTTGCTTCTAAGTACTCTCTTTATGTTTCTGCCGCATCTGACTACCATGGCAAAAATAAGAAAATCGGTATCGGTGAGGTTGGCCCTTACGATACTGAAAAGCAGCATTATCTGCTTGAACCGCTTATAAATGAGCTTGCTGGCAGAAAAGGCTGAAATTGGTTGTTTTTAAACGAATACAAGAGGAGACGCTTGGCTGCTGTAACTGAAAAACAACGTAAAGTTCAATGTCTTGACCGATTTCTAGAGGATAGGGTTTAATAAATTTACAATATTATGTCAACGTGGCAAAAACAACGTAAAGTCAATACTTTTAACAAAAAACAGCGTAGGCTGCAAACTGCCTGCGCTGTTTTTGTTTACTGCTGAAACTCACTTTTCAGATTCATCCGGTGCTTTATCAAGCTCCAGACCACATCCTTTACAATGCTTTGCCGCTTCTTGTGCCGCGGCCTCAGAACCCGATTCTATTGCAGTTCTGTAGTACCAGTCTTTATAGTCAAGTTCTTTCATGTAGTAATTCAGCTGATCGATCTGGTCAAGTACATTCTGTCGCTGCTCGCGAATAAGTTCGTAGCGTTCTTTAAGTGTCGCATCTCCGTCCTTTGCAAGATCCACATATTTTTTTATCTTTTTTATCGGCATACCCGTATTTTTTAAGCAGTTGAGTACACGAAGCCATGAGAAATCCTCATCCTCAAATACACGGATACCGTTAATACGTTTTACGTTAGGCAGCAGTCCTTCTTTGTCATAATATCTGAGAGTGTAAGGCGTGATCCCCATCATTTCTGCTACCTGTGAAATTGAATATGACATATAAACTACCTGACCTTTCTAAAATGCATTTTGTCTACAATAATAATAGACCTTAGAGTTAACGCTAAGTCAAGAGATTGGGCGGATGTATGCAACTTAGTGCACAAAGATGTATGAATACTGTATAAATAAAGTACAAGTGTTGATGTATGCGAAATAAAGGATATACTCAAAGTAAAGAGGTGTTTTACAGGGGGTGATCAGATGAACATAGGAACAATATCAGGCAGAAATGTATTTCACCCGGCATTTAACAGGGCGAAAACGGTACAGCCTAGTACTATTATGGAAGAAGATACAGGAGGTCCTTTAACTGCAAATTATTTTGGAGAAAAGGAAGGCGAGCATGTAATTGCATGCATCGGATTCCCGTGAGGAAAGAATTATTCTATTTGGGATGATCCGGATAGTGATGATCCTCAGCAGGTGATAGTAAAACGCTATTATCTAAAATATAAAAAGTTATATGATTCTATGAAAAAAGTATAGCATACGAATAAATAAAAACCGGGGCATCTGCAATCTGCAGATGCCCCTAAATGATTTATGGTAGGAATTAAAGATAGGATTACTTGGATGAAGCAGTAACCTTCTTTGGAATAATTGCCTCGACTTCCTGATGTGGACGAGGGATAACGTGTGTAGAAACAACTTCTCCAACATTTGAAGCTGCTGCAACACCTGCGTCAACTGCTGCCTTAACAGCACCTACATCGCCTCTTACAAGGACTGTTACAAGTCCTGAACCAATCTTTTCTGTACCTACTAATTCAACGTTAGCGGCCTTTACCATAGCATCTGCACCTTCTACAGCTGCTACATAGCCGTGAGTTTCGATCATACCTAATGCATCTGAATTCATTAGAGTTACCTCCTGTTTCTATTACAAAATCTGATTGTCATGTTTTCAAAAAATGAAAAGCCTTAAAATATCCGCCTACCTTCAGATATAAGAAGGCTGTGAGCTCTTAGGTTCGCTTCCAAGTGTTCCGAGGAGCTTGATACCGATTTCTCTTGCAGCGATCACGGACTGACGTACAGCACCGGAATCACCGGAGATAGTAAGGATAACCTCGTTTGAGAAGCTTGTTCCATGAGCTGGTGATGAGTAGCCGACAACATCAACATTTGCTGACTTGAGGGCTTTATCTGCCATTACAAGACCTATAGCGGCAGGAGCACCAACGATAGCTGCAAAGCTCTTACCGATCGGAGCACCAAATGCCTTATTGCATGCGAAGCTTGCACGTGCTGTGTAATCAAGCTCTACATGACCGGCTTCATTACCGTATACATCGCCGAATACTCTTGTGTCGATCTCCTGAAGAGTTACCTGAACGGCACGGCGTACATCGGATACATCCTGTGCACCGAAGATGATGAATGAACCATGTCCTGCACCACCCTCTGTATCACGAGGAAGCTCGATAGCGATGATCTCTGTGTTTGTAGCCTTAACAGCCTCGTCTGCTGCGAAGATGTGCGGGCCGGCACCGGTTCTGTCGCCGATGATACCGATAGACTTGTATTTCTTTTCAACATTCATTGTTTCGAGAAGCTGAGGATCAACGTTGGCGATCACAAGACCGATAGTCTTACCAACTGCTGTAGCTCCTACGAATTCTGTAACACCCGGAATAGTTCTTACTGTAGGTGCAGCTGCTGTGGCTGTAGCTGCTGCCTTAGGTGCTGCTGCCTGATCAAGATTCAGGTCGATCTCCTTGCGGATTTTTTCCAGTAAATCCTCCTGCATATTTCCCTCCATAATTAGCCGCCGATCTTACAGCGGAATCCAAAATTTCTGACTGTTTCTGCTAAAGGCTCAAGGTCTTCAGCGTGAAGTGGTTGAATGTTCTTTAATGCATATTCTCTGCCAAGCTCTTCATATTTGCTCACACCAAAGGTGTTATACGGCAGTAAGTGAATCTCTTTAACCTTATCCAGATATTTTACAAATCTGCAGATGTACTGGATCTGCTGTTCCGAAAAATTGAATTCCGGAATGACCGGGACGCGGATAATTAATTCCTTGGCAAGAGAATTCACCAGAAGCGCATTTTCCAGGATCTTATCGTTTGGAACACCGGTCCCTTCCGCGTGAAGGTCACTCGGAAGAGCCTTGATGTCCATCATGACATGATCAATCAGTGGTATAACCTTTTTTATAGCCTCAGGTGAAGCGTAAGCGGTCGTTTCGATCGCTGTATTCCAGCCATGTGCCTGGGCAACGTAGCAGATCTGCTCTACAAAATCAGCCTGCATCAGAGCCTCGCCGCCGGAAAAGGTGATTCCTCCTCCGGATCTGCGGTAGTGTCCCTGATCCTTTGCGATTTCTTCAGTGACCTGCTCGACGGTCATCATTTCCCCGTATCCCTGCGCCGGCTCCGGTGATTGAGATTCAGGATTGAAGCACCATTTGCATCTTAACGGACAGCCCTTCAAGAAGACTATCGTGCGGATGCCAGGTCCATCATTAATGGAAAAGCGCTGAATATTGAATACGCATCCTTTGAGATTGTAATCAATATTTGGCATACACTTTTTTGTCCTATCGTTTATTTTTATCCGGCAGAGCGCTTTGGCTCTGCCAGAGTTTTAGCTTTATCAGAATCTGTCAAATTCAGTTCTTGCGATGATATCATCCTGAACAGTCTTATCAAGAGCGATGAACTGTGCAGAATAACCTGCAACTCGAACGATAAGATCCTTGTGTGCTGAAGGGTTGGCCTGAGCATCAAGGAGTGTCTGCTTATCGATAACGTTGAACTGAACGTGGCCGCCCTTACGATCAAAGAATCCTCTGATCAGCTGAGCAAGTCTTGCAACACCTTCAGGTCCCTGTACAGCAGAAGGTGAGAACTTCATGTTGTAAAGAGTACCGTTGGAAGCGATGAAGTGGTCGAGCTTTGCAACTGAGTTAGCTGCTGCTGTAGGACCGTTTACATCAGTACTTCTTGTAGGTGAAACGCCTTCAGCGATGGTCTCACCCTTGTAACGTCCATCAGGAGTAGCTCCGATGAATGTTCCGAAGAGAACGTTTCCTGATACAGGATAAAGACCTGCATTGAAGCATCCGCCACGAGGTGTAGGATATGTTTCAAGCTCTTCACAGTAAACTCTTGCACCCTTACGAGCGAGGAGATCTACATCATCTTCATCATTACCGTATTTATGGCAGGACATGATCATCTCATGGATCTGCTGATAACGGGCATTTCCTGCAGCTGCAGGAGCTGATGCTGTTGCTGTGCAGCAAGAGCTGCTGCCTACGATTCGGCTTGTGATAGCGTCAACATCGATCTTAGAAGCATCGAGAGTTGAATACTCGCCAAGAACCTTCTTAACAGCATCAACAACTGAATCATAAGCCTGATCAGCCGGTGTAGAAGAAACTGCAGATACGCATTCTGTGCCTTCCGGCATACCGAAGTTGTGATCCATAGCTTCTTTGAGCTCCTTAAGGCAGAGGCACTTGTCATCAAATACAAGCTTCTTTACTGCGTAGAGAGCATTACCGATGTTGGCAACACCGATACCCTGCGGGCCTGTGAAGTTATAATGAGCACCGCCTTCATCAAGAGTCTTACCTCTTCCGATACAGTCATCGATAAGGCAAGAGATGTATGCGAGCTTACCATACTGTCTGTGTGCATAATCAACAGCGTTAGAAGCGTTTACAAGGAGTTTTACGAAATACTTCATCTGCTCTGTGTAAGCGTTCATGAACTCGTCGAAGCACTTGAAGTCTACGAACTCACCAGTCTTAGGACCGAGCTGCTCGCCGTTAAGGCGACCATTGTTCATAGCGATCTCAAGAACCTTAGGAAGGTTGAAGAGAGCATCGTCGCACCAGCTGTTTTCCTTACCCTGTGAAGCAGGCTCTACGCAACCGATGATACCGTAGTTTCTTGCATCCTCAAGAGTTTCACCTCTGTTGACTTTGGCAGGAATGATCTCTTCATCGTTGTAGAATGCAGGCTGTCCGCCGCCGCATCTTGAAAGCTCGCAGGCTTTGATGAGGAAATCATCAGGTGTTTCATTCCATACACGGATAGAAAGTGAAGGCATTGACATCATGATGTGTGCCATAGCTTCGATCTCCATGTAAGACATAGCGTTTGTTGCATCGCGGCCTTCCTTTGTCTGACCGCCGCAGTTGATGTTCTGCCACAGCTGATAGCCTGCGAAAGCAGTAGCTGTTGCGATATCACGAAGTTTGTTAAGGTCATTGAACTTAACAAAGAGTGCATCAAGAAGTTCCTGTGCAGATTCCTGATCGATAGGATCAGCATCGTAGAATGGGAACATGTACTGGTCGAAACGTCCCGGAGAGATTGAGTGGCCTGAACCCTCGATCTGAATTGTCAACTGTACAAACCAGAATGACTGGAGTGCTTCGTAGTAGTTTGTAGCACCGTATTCAGGAACCTTAGAGCAGATCTCTGCGATCTTAAGGAGTTCAGCCTTTCTTACAGGATCAGGGCATGTATTTGCAAGTTCCTTTGCTTTATCGCTGTAACGGTGTGCAAAAGTGATAACAGCCTTGAGTGCGATGAGAGCTGCCTTATAGAACTGCTCTTTTCTTAACCACTCAGGATCTTTCTTATCAGCCTTCTGCATAGCTGTGATGATCTCATCAAATACGCCGCGGATACCTTTCTTGAGGATCTTTTCATAATCAGCAAGAAGATGTCCGATACCGCCCTGATGATAGTTACCAACAGTGAATACGCCGGCTGCGTAAGCTTTCTTTGTATCTTCATCCATAAGAGCTGTAGCGAGCTCTGAAGTTGTCTTACCCTTCCAGTAAGGTACGATAGCTTCGAGCTGAGATCTTACCTCAGGACTGAGCTGGAACGGATCAGCTGCTCTTGTTGCAACTGTGTCCCACTCCTCTGTAAGACCCTGCATTCCGAATTCAGGGAACATCTGGCAGCCTCGTGAAGCTACAGTAGCTGTACCAACGATAAGCTCGTTGTCACGAATGATTACCGGAAGATTCTCAAGAACCTTAGCGAAAGCCTTGGCATGCTTAAGCACTACAGGATCAGCTTCATTCTCTTTGTAAGCCTGAGTTACGAGGAGTGCACGATCAGCCTCGATACGAGGTGTTGTGTCAAGAATCGCTTCCTTAAGCTTAAGGATTCTTGCGGTTGGTTTAGTAAAACCTGGATGAACTGCGTAAGTTTTCATGTTTACTTTCCTTTCTTTTAGTTATTGATAAAAGCCTCTTATTTGCTTTTTTTATCTGACTCTATAATAGTTGCTTATAGTGTTTTTCTGAGAGTACAAAATTGAACCATTCGTGGTAAAAAATTCTGCCGTGTCATGCCATAAGACCGGCAAGGAAAACGGCTGCAATTTTTCTGTCATCCTTAGGGTCAGCCGCTCCGCTGACACCTACAGCACCGAGCAATCTTCCGCATGAGTCGATAAAAGGAAGACCGCCTCCGACAGCTGTGATGGTGCCTTTTGCAGAGGCTTCGAGAGCCTGAAGCGGTGCTCCCGGGGCTGTGGCTTTTCCGATGTCGATTGTATCCATCTTTAATGCATACGCAGAATAGGCTTTCGTCTGTGCAAGATCCAGAGAGACCAGCAAAGCCTCGGGATCCCTGTATAAAAAGCGTAATCTGGTATCTGCGTCAAGAAAAACTATCGTGACCGGAATGTGCATTGCTTCTGCTGTTTTCAGAGCAATGTCAGCTGCTCTTGTCAGCTTTTCGTAAGTGATCTCTGTCATATTCTCCTTTCCGGAGAGTCTTGATTCCCCTTTATTTATGGCGTTTTATGCCTTGTAAATCCGAGAGGCCTGCTCCCGGAAAGTTCGCGGAGGTGTGGGCTTCAACCGTCCTCGAGCTGGAACGAAAACGACCAAAGCCCTTTTACCAAATGGCAACTTTGATAAATAACTAACATGTTATCATCAAAAATGCACATAAAGTAGAACAAAATTGAACCGCAACGAGTAAAATTCACCACAGATAAAAATAAGAATGGAAAAATAGTTGGTGAAAAGTGACACGAAATGGATGGGTTTTGTCATATCGGTTATTAGGGTTTCACGGTTATTATAAGTAGGTGAAAGTGCATGACTATGTATAGATGCGCATAAACCTAAGCGTTTATTTCTTATATAAATGGAGAGCCAGATGAAACGAATGATCCTGAGCGGTAACGATGCGGCTGCATTCAGTGCATATGCTCTGAATGAAGTCTCTGCTGTTTATCCGATCACGCCCTCTACGGGAATGGCGGAATGGACAGAAAAAGCCATAAATAAAAGAAAATTGAATATTTTTGGAGAAGTCCCAAAAATCTGTACGATGCAGTCTGAAAAGGGTGCAGCGGGAATGCTTCATGGACTTTTAAGAAGTGGAATCGTGGCAGATACCTTTACAAGCTCGCAAGGGCTTCTTTTGATGCTCCCTGTAATGTATAAACTTCGGGGAGAGGAACTTCCGGCGGTATTCCATGTGGCGGCGAGGTCGCTGGCGGGGAATGCTCTCAGTATCTACGGAGATCACAGTGATGTTATGGCAGTGCGCTCTGCAGGAGAAATAATGATAGCGTCTTCCGGTGTGCAGGAGGCGGCATTTTTTGCGGCTGTGAGCCATATGCTCGCAGTTAAATGCAGTCTTCCGGTGCTTCATTTCTTTGACGGCTTTGATACGAGCCATGAGGTAAGAGATGTACTTGTGCCGGAGGCAGAGGAATTAAAGAAATATTATCCGTATAAAGAGCTGGAGGATTTCAGAAATAAAGCTTTTAGAAATGAGTCACCAAGGCTTTACGGTATCTCTGAAACCCAGGAGCTTTATTTCCAGAATCAGGAGCTGATAAATGGAAAATATCTTACTGTGGCAGCGGAGTTTAAGCGGTTTTGCGAAGTGCTCGCTCCACTCTATGGTTTTGCTCCGGATGAAAAAGGTGCGGCTGAATATTATGGAGATCCGGTACCGGAGGTTGTGATGATCTCTATGGGTTCGGTGACGGAGACAATACAGAGTGTTGTGGACGAGGAACGTAAGTGCGGAAGGCGCTGTGGGTGCATTGATCTCCATTTATACAGGCCCTTCCCGGTGAGAGAGCTCTTGAACTTTATGCCGGAAAGCGTTCATACAGTTGTGGTGCTGGAAAGGACAAAGGAGCCCGGGGCTGCGGCGGAGCCGCTTACAGAAGATGTGAAAAGCGCATTTTTTGGCGCAGGAAGAAAGATCAGGATATTGAGCGGTCGTTTCGGGCTTGGCTCGAAGGATACGGATAAGGATGATATCCGTGCTGCTTTTAGGAATGGATATGCGGCAGAGCCTAAGCAGATATTTACCATAGGAATAAAAGATGATGTAACATGGCTTTCTCTTGAGAAAGTACCGGCAGAGAAAATTACATCCGAAGTTGATGCTGAAATAAAGATCTACGGAATGGGAGCCGACGGTGCTGTGAGCTGTGCAAGATCATCGCTGGAGGTCTTCGCAGATGTAGGGCACGTTCAGGGGAGGTTTTTCTATGATCCGAGAAAGAGCGGAAACCTCACAGTTTCAGAGCTTAGGATTTCGAAGACTCCGATCAGAGCAGCATATAGGATAAAGAGTCCGTCACTTATCGCAGTTTATCATCCGGAATTTCTTCATAAATGCGGTATAGCTGATGAAATAAGAGAAAACGGGATACTTCTCATAAATCAAAGACCCGGAGAAGACCTTAAATTTACTGCGGATGAAAAGAAACTACTTATAAAAAAGAATATAAAAATATACATCCTTGACGCTTGCGGGATAGCTGAGAGAAATCATGTAAAGGGCTATATCAACTGCATCATGCAGACTGCGGTTTTCACGCTTTCGGGACTTATCGGCGGAAATATCGCTGAGTGCATGATAAAGGAAATACTTCCTAAATATGATAAGGGTGGAACACAGACGGAAGAATGGTACATAAACAATGGAAAGGCAATTTTTGAAGCCTCTGTATCCTGCGTGAGTCCTGAGCTTTTAACGGAAGCAGAATGGAAGCCGAGGGAGAGTAATTATATAGATGATTTTGGCAGAGAGATCTTAGAACCGTTAGAAGCGGCAAAGGGAGACACTATCGCCTTGAGCACGCTTAAAAAATACGGGCTTGAGGACGGAGGCTCTCCGACAGGGCTCACAAAGTATGAAAAAAGAGGTCTTGCAGGGTGGATACCTGAATGGAATGCAGAGGTATGTAAGCAGTGCAACGCCTGCGTGATGCAGTGCCCGCATCAGGCACTGCGCAGCTTTGTGAAAACTGAAGTCGGCGAAGAAATTTCCTCGCTGAGTTCAAAAGATTACCAGGGTAAAAGATTTACCATTCAGGTTTCGCCGTATGACTGCATGGCGTGCGGAAACTGTGCGGATGCCTGCCCGTTCGGCGGAATAGTCATGGTTCAGGCGGGAGAAGAGCTTAAATCCTCTGAAAATGAAAAATGGAAGAAATTAAGTGAGGATTATGTCTATCCGAAGGAGATCAGAGAAGCAGCAAACATCAGGGAAGCGGGCTACAGAAAGCCGATGCTGGAATTCAGCGGAGCCTGCGCGGGTTGTGGAGAACCGCTGTACATGCGGCTTTTGACCTCTCTTTTCGGGGATGATCTGATGATCGCAAATGCGACGGGCTGCTCTTCTATATGGGGAGGGACATTCCCGCATATTCCTTATACCACAGATGAAAATGGAATCGGACCTGCATGGGGAAATTCACTTTTTGAAAATAATGCAGAGTATGGAGCCGGAATTGCTGCGGCAATGGATATATGGAAAGAGAGGAAAGGCTTTAGGCGTAAAAGCGTGTGGATTGTCGGCGGAGATGGCTGGGCCGGAGATATCGACAATGATGGGATAAATTATCTCATTACGCAAAATATGGATGTAAATATATTGATCCTTGACAATGGAAGCTATGCCAATACAGGAGGACAGTACAGTTCTCTCACTCCGCAGGGCTCGTCAGTTAAATTCCGGAGCGGGGGGAACAGAGTCCGGCGCAGGAATCTGGCGCTTGAAACACTTGACAGAGAGAGCGCTTTTACTGCAGAAGTGAATTTTTGCGCGAATGCTGAGCAGACGCTTCGGGCCATGAAGGATGCAGACAGATATCGCGGAACCTCTGTGATAGTCGCATATTGCCCATGTAAATTGCAGGGAATCAAGAATATGACTTTTTACAGAGCGTCAAAGATGGTTTCTGAGGCTGGAATGTGGCCGATCTTTTCATATTTTCCGGGAGCGGAGGTGAAGATTTCTTCTAAGGCTCCTGATGCTGTGAAGATCAGAGAATATCTTATGAAGGAAGGACGATTCGATAATAACTGGTGCAGAGAACATGCAGAAGAAATTTACCATGAATTGCGCCATGAGTACGACAGGCTTATCAGGTTTAACCGCTGAAAGCAGTGGAATTGTAACATTTGGTTCAAATAATTACTAATTATTTTGGATAGATTTTGGCACAATTATAGGAAAGGAGGGAAGGAATCTGATGATAAACGAAGAGCTCGAACGCCGAATCAGAAAGGCTATTGATGAAGAGCTTAAGCTGTCACGAGGCAGAGTGGTAAAAGAATCGCCTGGTGCCGGTCCTCCGAAGGAGAGGCTGATGATCGTTGAGACCAGAAACAAAGGTTTCAAGGATTTTAAGGCAGGGATACAGGAGACACTTAATGAGAAGTTTGAGTGCTGCCGTATCAGTGCTGAAGAGGCTTTGAGGAAAGGCGGAAGGGATACGATGCTTCTCACTGAGCTTCCTTTTGAAGTTCAGGCAAGAGCGGCATTGGGAACCGGAGGCGATGATCTCAGTATGCTTGTTCAAAAGGCCTTTAAGAATGGCATTGATATTTGTATTTTAAAGGATTCGCTTGAACCATTGGAATCAATTGCATCCTTCGGATACAGAAAACTCTTTACCGCTTACAGGCGTCAGCTTCAGGAATACGGGTTGAGAATAGTTGATCCGGGTCAGCTGGTTCATAAAAGGACCGGAAAAAAGGTACTTGTTGCCGCTGATATAGAAAAGCTTCCGAAGGGGGCATCTATAGATGTTCAGCAGGGATGTGTTATCAGCTATTCGGCCAAAGAAGCGATAAGAGAGAGAAAGATCAATATAATACGTCATTAATAAGCGAGGTAAAGAGACTTGAAACAGGCATTGGGGATGCTGGAGGTCAGAGGCTTATGTGCGGCGATCACAGTTGGTGATGCAATGGCGAAGGCTGCGCAGGTCCACATCCGGCAAAAGACAAAGGCAAAGGGAAACGGCTGGATAACAATACTTGTTACCGGAGAAGTTTCTGCAGTACAGGCTGCTGTTCAGGCAGGAAGTACTATTGCAAGAGAATATGAGTGGTTCGTTTCTGAAAAGGTGATTCCTCGTCCGGCCTATGGAATTGAAGATATTCTGGACCCGGATATAGCGGACTTGCAGAAGCAGGAGGAAAAGGAAGCTGAGGTAAAGGCTGAAGAGGTGAAAAAGGTTGAAGCTCTGAAAAAAGCTGAACCTGAAAAGAAACCTGAGGAGCCAAAGAAACAGGAGGCTGTAAAACCTGCCGAAAGTGCCGGAGCTGAAGTAAAGAAGGAAACTAAAGCCGAGGCGCCAAAAACTAAGACGGTAAAGAAAAAGGCAGCGCCGAAACAGCAGGAGAAAAAAGGAGATAACAAGAAATGAATGAAGCACTTGGAATGATCGAAACAAAGGGTTATGTAGGAGCTGTTGAAGCAGCAGATGCAATGCTCAAGGCAGCTAATGTTTCATTGTTAAAAACAGAGAAGATCGGATCAGGACTTGTAACTGTACTTGTTCAGGGAGATGTTGGTGCTGTAAAGGCTGCTGTTGAGGCAGGCGATGCTGCAGCTTCTAATGTCGGAACTGTTGTTTCTAAGCATGTTATTCCTCGTCCTCATACTGATGTTCAGAAGACAATGCTTAAAAAGTAATCAGGAGAGTGATAAATGACACAACAAATTGATGTGGCGGCTCAGGCAGCAGAGGTCATTGCACATCTTCGTAATTTCATCAAGATTCCGGTGGGCGTGTCTAATAAACACGTTCACCTGACTCAGGAGGATTACGACAGACTGTTTCCGGGCGAGCCAATGAACAGAAAAAAGAAGCTTAATCAGGGAGATGATTTTGCATCAGACAAGCTGGTGACTCTTGTAGGGCCTAAGGGAACTATGGAGAGAGTAAGGATCCTCGGACCATGCAGAAAGTATACCCAGATCGAGCTTTCTATGACAGATGCGAGAATGCTTGGAATCCCGGCGCCGATAAGGATCTCCGGAAGTATCGAGGGAACTCCGGGGCTGACCATCAGATCACCCCACGGAGAGATCACAGTTCCTCAGGGTGTGATCGTTGCAAAGCGACATATTCATGTGCAGACGAAGGATGCTGTGTTAATGGGATTACACAGCGGACAGGAGGTCTGCGTAAGGATCGAGAGCGCAGAGAGAAGTGCTTTCCTTGATAAATGTGAGATCAGAGTTGGGGATGATTTTACACTTGAGATGCATATTGACACTGATGAGGGAAATGCAGTTGGAGCCGGAGCAGATGCAACGGCGAGGATCATCGGATAATTAAGGCTAAGGAGAGACGGTTTTTATGAGAAAGGATGTTATGAAGGAGACCAACGGCAAGATGAATGTGATACATGATCTTGTCATGCAGTCCTCCGGTGGGCAGGAATTAAATATAAAAGGCGTGAAGGGACCGGTATCTGTGGGAGTTGATCTTGGAACATCTTCTATCGTACTGATCGTCACAGATGTCAAAGGTGAGCCGGTTTTCGCAGCATCGAGAGATGCAGACTGCGTAAAGGACGGACTCGTTGTTAAATACCTCGAAGCCGTAAGGATCGTGAGAGAGCTTAAAATGCAGGCAGAAGAGGCGCTGGGAATTGAACTGACAGAGGCAGCGGGTGCTATTCCGCCGGGAACCTATGGCAATAATAAAAGAGCTGTTCAGAACGTGATCGAAAGTGCTGACATGGAATGTACGGCTATCGTCGACGAGCCTGAAGCTGCAGCTTATGCCATGAAGATCCGTGATGGCGCTGTAGTGGATATTGGAGGCGGTACTACAGGAATCAGCATTTTCGAAAAGGGGAAAATGGTATTTTCGGAGGACGAACCGACGGGCGGTACGCAGATGACACTGGTAGTTGCCGGAGCCCTTGGAGTTCCGATCCCGGAGGGAGAGAAATATAAACGTGACCATCACCACGAAAAAGATACTTTCGTGATGATCCGTCCGGTAATAGACAAGATGGCTGCCATAACCCAGAACTTTATCGAAAGGTACGGTAAAAAGGTTAAAAAGGTATATCTTGTTGGGGGCGCAACAAATTTCGAGGAATTTGAATCCGTGTTTGAGAAGAGGATAACAGCACAGATATTAAAGCCTGAATATCCGGAATTTGTTACACCGTTGGGGATTGCGCTGAAGAGCGCAGAACAGAAAAAGGAATGCGAGGAATCAGCGTAATGGTCATTGGAAAAGTTACAGGAAATGTTGTTTCAACAAAAAAAGAGGATTCTCTTGTGGGAATGAAGCTTCTTGTATGCGAGCTCACAGAGGGAGTAGATGCAGGAAAGAAGATTGTTGCTGTAGACCGTATTGGAGCAGGTAATGGAGAATATGTCCTTATTTCAACGGGAAGTGCTTCAAGGCTTGCAAACCAGAATAAGGACGCGCCGATCGATGCAGCAGTAGTTGGAATTATAGATGAGTATTAAAAGTTTATATAATTCAAAGGAGAAAACAGATGGAAAATTTTGATGTAGAGGCTATAGTAGCCAAAATCATCAACGGTGAAAGCGGATGCAGCAAGGCACAGTCTGCAGTAGCAGACAGCCAGAAATTCCGCAGCGCCGCAGAAGCAGCACAGGCAGCACTCAGCCCGACAGCAGGCCAGGGTGGAGTGTTTGATACACTTGATGAGGCAGTAGCTGCAGCACATATTGCACAGGATAAACTGTTTCATTCAAAGCTCGACAGAAGAAAGCAGATCGTAGAAGCTATCCGTGAAGGACTTCTTCCGCTTGTTCATGAAATGGCAGTTCGTGCCGTTGAAGAGACAGGAATGGGAAATGTAGCTGATAAGGAAGCAAAGAATCGCCTTGCGATCACAAATACACCGGGTGTTGAGGATCTTGATGTTGCAACAGAAGTTCTCACAGGTGACTATGGAATGACACTTTACGAGTACACACCTTATGGTGTTATCGGAGCTATCTGCCCAAGCACAAACCCGACTGAAACCGTTATCTGCAATGCTATCGGAATGATCAGTGCAGGCAACGCAGTATATTTCAGCCCGCATCCGGGTGCAAAGAAGACTTCACAGTGGCTTATCAATGAAGTAAACAGGATCGTTAGCCAGGCAAGCGGTATCGAGAACCTTATCGTAACTATCAAAGAGCCTTCTATCGAAGCTGCTCAGGCAATGATGGTACATCCTGGAATCAATCTTCTTGTTGTAACAGGTGGCCCTGGTGTAGTTAATCAGGCAATGAGATCAGGAAAGAAAGTTCTTGGCGCAGGTGCCGGAAATCCTCCTGTAATCGTTGATGAGACTGCAGATCTTGAGAAAGCCGGAAAGGATATCGTCGATGGAGCATCCTTTGATAACAACCTTCCTTGCATTGCAGAGAAGAATATCGTCGCTGTTTCTTCGATAGCAGAGTATCTTCTTTATAATCTGCAGAAGAATGGTGCCATCTACATCAATAAGCCGGAAGATATCAAGAAGCTTGAAGCACTTACAGTTACTCCTAAGCAGTCACCAAATAAGGACTATGTAGGACGTTCAGCAGTTAAGATCCTTACAGATGCAGGAGTTGCCTTCACAGGTCAGCCTCGTCTTATCGTTGTTGAGTCACAGTCAACAGATCCGTTTGCAAAGATCGAGATGCTCATGCCGATCATCCCGTTCATCAGAGTCCCTGATTTCGACTGTGCACTTCAGGTGGCACTTGAGCTTGAGCATGGCCTTCATCATACAGCTCTCATGCATTCAACAAACGTTAACCGCCTGAATCTTACAGCTCGTGAGATGCAGACTTCTATCTTCGTTAAAAATGCTCCTTCATATGCCGGAATCGGATTCGGCGGTGAGGGCCCGACAACCTTTACAATTTCAACACCTACAGGAGAAGGAACAACATCTACACGGTGCTTCGCAAGAAGAAGACGCTGCGTGCTTGCTGGTGCATTCTCAATGAAATAAGGAGAAGCAATGGGATTCAAATTAAAAACAGAAATTTCCTTCAGAGAGGATATTCCTGAAAGAATCGCTGCAATCCATGACAAAAAAGTCTGGATAGTATGCGATGGATTCCTTAATGGAAATCCCCTTCTTGAAAAATATAAAAATGCTTTAAGCATTGCAAACAGAGTTGAGGTCTATTCGGATATTGTTCCGGACCCGCCGCTTCCGAAGGTCATCGCCGGTATAAAGGTCTTTAATCAGGTTCAGCCTGATGTGATCCTGGCAATTGGCGGAGGCTCGGCTATCGATACGGCAAAGCTCATCAATTACTTTGCGCATCAGATGGGCTGCAGTCGTGAAACACGATTCATTGCAATGCCCACCACGAGCGGAACAGGCTCTGAAGTAACTGCTTTTGCAGTGGTTACTGACACAGAGACAAATACAAAGATACCTGTTAATGAAGCAGCTATTGCTCCGGATGAAGCATGGCTTGACGAGGATTTCGTAATGAAATGCCCGAAAAAAGTGACAGGTTCCAGTGGAATGGATGCCCTGACACATGCGCTTGAAGCAATGGTCGCAAGGGGAGCTAATCATTTCACAGACGGAATAGCGGATAAGGCCGCCTGCAATGTATTCCATTTCTTGGAGGAATGTTATGGAGATAATCCTTCAAGGGAAGCGCGAATACGTGTTCATACCGGCTCCTGCATAGCAGGTATCGCGTTCCAGAATGCAGGGCTTGGAATAAGCCATGCCCTTTCTCATCAGCTTGGATCAGAGTTTCATCTGGCACATGGACTTGCAAATGCGATCCTTCTCCCGGAGGTTATTAAATATAACTCAAAGGATCCGGTTGCAGCCAGTAAATATGCGCATTTCGCAAGGATAATGTTCTTTGCTCCAAGGGAGTGTACCGATGCAGAAGGTGCGGAAGCACTTGTGAGAGAAGTACGCAGACTTGCGGCAAATGTCGGATGCGGACAGAAGCTTCACGAGCTTGGAATAGAGCAGGAAAAATATATCGCAGCTATTCCTACAATAGTAAAGAAAGCCCAGAAGGACTTCACATATCCGGGTAATCCTATTGAGCCTCAGGTGGAAGACCTTGTGAGAATACTTTTAGCTATCTATTAAGAAAAATGCCGATAAATTTTCGACAATTAGGAAATTTATCGGTATTTTTTATGTATAAAATATAACCTTTATTGTAAATATGAATAAACAACTATTAAAATTTAACACTTTTACTGTTGAATATTGCATGCGAAGTGGGGTAATATAAAGATAGTATAGATTTAAATACACAAAAATAGTTGTATAAAGTGGACAAGGATATGTACACTTTATCTTTTTCTGTTTACTGCGGAGGTTATCACTTTGGAAATTTTTTCATCTAATATGGAGGAAAAGGAGCAGCGAAGTAAACTCGTATACTCGATCATTTCCGACTATTCGTTGAAAAGTCTTATTGATCTGGATGCATGGGAGAAGCTGCAGGATTCGATCGCTGCGGCCACAGGCACAGCCATGGTCACTGTGGACTATAAGGGAAATCCACTGACCAAAACATCCAGCTTCTCGGAATTCTGCAACGAAAGAAGAAAGCTGCCGGTCTGCGAGAAAAATTGTTTCTTCTCGGATGCCTATGGTTCGCTGAAAGCAGCAATGCTCAATGCGCCTTATATGTTTCACTGTCCGGCAGGGCTTGTTGATTGCGCAGTTCCGATAATTGTTGAAGGGAATCATCTTGGAGCTGTTCTTATGGGGCAGGTCCGTGTTACAGGTGATACGTCTTCGCTGGAGGATGTCAAAAAGCTTGTTCAGGACGAGATAGATCTCAACGAATATCCCAAGTTAAAAAAACTGTATGACGAGAACAGGGTTATTGATGTGGATCAGCTCAGGAGAACTGCTGATCTTGTAAAGCTGCTAATTGACGAAATGGTACAAAAACAGCTTTTATTAAAGCTTCAGGATGAGCTTTATAAACTCATTGCTCAGCTTAAGGATAAGGTTGCCGTACTTAAGAACGGTGAAGACAGAGGACAGAGTGATTCTGCAAGGCAGAGCGTGGGACCGTTTATGCTCAGTGCGCTTAACATGCTCAATTCCATGGCTGTGGTAGAGGGTGCTGATGGTACAAGCGAGGCGATCGGGATATATGCGCAGATGCTTGAGTATATTTACGATGCAGAGGACGGCTTTATAAGTATTCAGTCAGAGGTCAATTTCATACAGAATTCTGTGGAGATCCTTAAAAGGCAGTTCAAGAGAGATATCGAAATGGACGTGGATGTTGATTATACGCTTTCACAGGCATATATTCCGCCATGTACGCTGTATCCTTTTGTGGAGAATGCGATAATCCATGGAATACTGCCGGCCGGAGACGAAGAGGAAGGTAAGATAAAAGTAAATATTTCTAAAAAGCGTGGAAGGATCATATGTGAGATAGCTGATAACGGAGTGGGTATGTCAGACGATCAGCTTGAGATCATGGAATTCAGGCGCAGCAAACCTGAGAGCAGACAGCTTTCAAATATGGATATCATATCCACGAGAAGAAGGCTCGAGAAGATTTATGGGGAAAATGGTGCATCAGTGGAGCTGGCACATAATCCGTCGGGGAAGGGAACACAGGTCAGGATAAGCTGGTCACCGTCAATTTAAGCACAACTTCGGGAGGTTGAAGCTTTATGAGGTTATTAATTGTTAACGCTAATTCACTGACTAGGATGATGCTTGAGAGAATTCTTAGCCAGGAGGACGCTGAGGGTATCTTTACTTGTAATTCAGACGAAAATTTCAGAAGAGTATTGGATGAATGTGATGCAGACATGGTGCTGATCTGTGCCAGAAAGGGTTATTATGGTGCACACCATTTAACAAAAGAATTCTTAAAAGAGGGTAGATTTAATGATGTGGTCGTAATGACGGAGAGTGACAGCTTCTATGGAACCAAGTCATTTGCGGCACTGGGAAATGTAAGGTTTTTAACACAGACATTTTCAAAACATGATATAGAAGTATTATTAAATACACACAGACGAAGAAATCGTGCGATGCCGCTTACTGATAATACAGTAAATCCGTTCGCGGACAGAGTGCGTTCGCTTATAATGAAGAAAAACTTTTCTAAGATGTATGCGGAGCTGGACAATCTTCGCAACGACATTTGCAGCGCCTTTTTGACATCAGAGGCAGATACTATGGAGCAGTTGAACGGAGTATGTGAGATAGTTTTATCTATGATGGGCTGTACAGATGAGATACTTAGGAAAAAATACATGGAAAAATTCAGCTTTGAAAGAAATGTTTTAAGGGATAAATTCAGAACACAGTTTGCGCTTTTTGATATGTTCAATGAAGTCTATAAGCAGCGCTGTATTCAAAAGCATCCGCAGTTTTCAAAGCTTTTTGACTATATAGATAAAAATATTTATAAGGAAATGACATTAGCTGATGCAGCAGAAGCCTGTGGAGTAAGCCAGAGTTATCTTAGCCGTGAGCTTAAAGAAAGCTATGGGATAGGTTTTAATACCTACATACAGATCGCAAAAGTATTCCTTGCAAAAAAGAGTTTCTACTATAACGATGATAAGATAATAGATGTTGCATTCCAGCTTTCATATAATGAGCCGAGCTATTTCTGTAAAGTATTTAAGCGGATAGAGGGTGTGACACCGACAATACTGAAAAATGAAATGATGGAAACAAGAGAGCATGTATTTGCATGATACAAGGCAGTCCGAAAACGGGCTGCCTTTTTTGAATCCTTGTGATATCTGTATGAGATAACAGCCTGTTTTTGATGGTTGCGGCAATGTTGTGATAATGCTAAAATGTGTTTTTGGAATAAACAGAAAAATTATTTAATATTTATTTGGTGTAGGCCATTATGGAGGAAGTTTCGATGAAAAAGAGTTTTGGAGTTAAGGAAGTGGTTGCAGCCGGTATTGGAACAGCACTTTTTGTTGCATTGACACAGGTTCAGATACCTATAGCATTTATTCCTAACACATCTTTACAGCCAAGAGCGGCTTTGCTTGCGTTTTTTGCAGCTGTTTATGGACCGGTAGTAGGCGGTATTATCGGACTTCTTGGCCATGCACTTGGTGATGCGCTTATATATGGAAGTGTATGGTGGAGCTGGGTATTCCCGGATGCACTTTTTGGTATCATAGTAGGTCTTTTCGCTGGTAAATTCCAGATGAAGAATGGCGGCTTTGCAGGTAAGACAGTAGCATTATTCAATGTTGTACAGATCGTTGCAAATGCCCTTGCATGGGTATTGCTTGCGCCTGTACTCGACATAGTTATTTATGCAGAGCCGGCAAATAAAGTATTTGTTCAGGGTGTGTCAGCTTTAATAGGCAATGCCGTAGTAGTTGCCATACTTGGAACATTGATTGGATTAGGTTTTACAAAGATTGGCGCAAAGTCAGCCAGTCTTACGGAAGAAGATTAAATGTCAGAAGCAGTTATAGAATTTCGTGATTTTTCCTTTCGCTATCGTGCGCAGAAGGAACCGACGATAAAGAACATAAATTTAAGAATAAATCAGGGTGAGAAGGTACTTATAGTTGGACCGTCAGGCTCTGGTAAATCGACACTAGCCCATTGTCTTAATGGGCTGGTGCCTTTTGCGTTTCCGGGAGAGATAACCGGAGAATACAGCATCAACGGGCAGAATCCCCGCAAACTCGGCATTTTTGGCTTAAACAAAATGGTGGGAACTGTTCTGCAGGATACTGATGGACAGTTTATTGGCCTTACTGTTGCGGAAGATATTGCTTTTGCACTGGAAAATGACTGTGTTGAGCAGGAGGAGCTTTTTAAGCGTGTAGAAGAGGCCGCAGAACAGGTTTCAGTAAAGGAGCTTCTTGGGAATTCGCCAAGAGAACTTTCTGGTGGTCAGAAGCAGAGAGTTTCTATGGCTGGTGTCATGGTAGATGATGTGGATATCCTGCTTTTTGACGAGCCTTTGGCAAATCTCGACCCTGCGACTGGAAAAAGAGCGATAGCATTAATAGATGAGATTCATAAAAAACGTAAGTCAACGATCATTATCATTGAGCACAGACTTGAGGATGTATTATACAAAGATGTCGATAGGATCATTCTCATCAATAATGGAATGATCGTAGGTGATATGAAGCCGGATGAGCTTTTGTCTACGGATCTTTTGGTAAATAATGGAATCCGTGAACCTCTTTATCTTGCTGCGATCAGGCATTCCGGGGCAAAAATTTGTGCTGAGCAGTGTCCGCAGCACATCGAGACCATGAAACTTGACGACGTGTCAGAAACGGTGAAAAAATGGTTTCACGAAGTGTCTATTCCCGAGAAGCCGGTCTCAAACGATGTGCAGCTTGAAATAAAGGATATTTCATTTTCCTATACTTCAAAGAAGAAGGTGCTTTCTGACATTTCCTTTAAGATAAACAAAGGTGAAATGCTCAGTATCGTCGGTAAGAACGGAGCAGGAAAGTCAACTCTTGCCAATTTGATCTGTGGTTTTTTGGAGCCGGATGCCGGTCAGATATTATTTGAGGGTACAGATCTTAGCTCCTGGTCTATAAAAGAGCATGGAGAACACATCGGATATGTCATGCAGAATCCGAATCAGATGATCTCAAAGCCTATGATCTTTGATGAAGTGGCTCTGGGACTTGTTGTCAGGGGTGTCCCGGAGGATGAGATAAAGGAGAGAGTGTATAAGGTACTTAAGATATGCGGCCTTTACCAGTTCAGGAACTGGCCTGTCTCTGCTCTGAGCTTTGGGCAGAAGAAGCGCCTTACGATAGCATCTATCCTTGTGCTCGATCCTGAGGTGATCATCCTTGATGAGCCGACAGCGGGTCAGGACTATAAACATTACACGGAGATCATGGAATTCTTAAAAGAGCTCAATGAAGCTTCCGGAATTACGATAATAATGATCACGCATGATATGCACCTTATGCTTGAGTATACCCACAGGGCGATAGTCATTGCTGACGGAAACAAGCTTACAGATGATACACCGGCAAATGTTTTAACGAATGAGGCTGCGGCAGACAAAGCTTATCTTAAGAAGACATCACTTTATGATCTGGCGCTTAAATGCGGTATAGATGACCCTTCTGAATTTGTTGAAAGATTTATATGGTTTGAAAATCAGGAAAGGGGAAATGGCTGATGTCACGAGTTTTATCTTATGTTGAAAAGGATACCTGGATTCACAGGCTAAGCGGCGTTACTAAGCTTGTATTTTTCCTTCTGTGGTCAGTAACGAGTATGATCACATATGACACAAGAGTTCTCCTGGTAATGCTTGTATTCAGCTTATGGATCTTTAAGGCCTCAAAGACCAGCTGGAAGCAGGTCGGAAGTGTTTTCAAGTTCATCATGTTTTTCCTGTTCCTTAACGTATTGGCCATATATGTTTTTTCACCTGATCAGGGTGTAAAGATATACGGTACAAAACATGTCCTTGCGCACCTTGCGGGAAATTATGACATCACAAAAGAGCAGATTTTTTATGAGCTGAACGTTGTACTTAAGTACTTTACTGTTATTCCGGCGGTCCTTATGTTTATAGTGACCACTGATCCAAGTGAATTTGCAGCTTCACTAAACAAGATAGGTGTGAGCTATTACATAGGATATTCTGTAGCGATTGCACTGCGGTATATCCCGGATGTGCAGGATGACTATGCCAAGATAAAGAGAGCGCAGGAAGCCCGAGGTATCGAAATGTCTAAAAAGGCAAAGTTCATGGATAGGATAAAAAGTACGGCGGCCATTCTTTTCCCGCTTATTTTTTCGAGCATGGACAGGATCGACGTGGTCAGCAATGCCATGCAGCTCAGAGGATTTGGAAAGAATAAGAGCCGCACATGGTATTCTGCCAAGCCGCTCAAGAGAAATGACAGACTTACATTGGCATTTACAGTGATATTCTGCGCAGCAGCACTTATAATAACATTTACAAATGGCGGAAGATTCTTTAATCCGTTTACATAATGTATATAATAAAAGCGTATGACCAAAAGTAACATCGGTTCATACGCTTTTGTTTTATGCTTATATTAAATTATATCAATAATGTATTGCGTTAAAGCTTTAACGTGTTATAATGTTATTACAAAAAATAAATAACCTTCGAAAGGGGATTTTTATGCAGTTTCTTAAATCTGTAGCAAAAGCGTATAACAGCTTAAGCCTTATAGTTCGTATATTGTGCGGACTTATCATAGGTGTGGTACTTGCGCTTACTGTGCCGCAGGCGCAGTGGATAAGTATTTTCGGTAATGTCTTTGTTGGTGCTCTTAAGGGTATTGCCCCGATTCTGGTATTCGTTCTTATTACATCAGCTCTTACCCAGGGCTCAGGTAAGCTCGATAAGAGATTCGGACTTGTTATTGTTCTCTATCTCACCACCACCACTCTGGCATCGATCACCGCTGTTTTTGTAAGCTTTCTTTTCCCGACTACGCTTGTTCTTACAGGTTCGGCAGAGGCTGAGGCGATACCTTCAGGTTTGGGTGAGGTGCTTGGAAATCTGTTTACAAATGCCGTTGCCAATCCGGTTGCATCCTTAGTCAATGCTAATTATATCGGAATCCTTTTCTGGGCAGTTCTTACAGGAATCGCACTCAATAAAGTTGCTCAGGAGGAGACAAAAAAGGTTCTCTTAAATGCGGCAGAGGCAGTTTCTCAGTGCGTTCGCTGGATAATCAACCTTGCTCCGTTTGGTATCATGGGACTTGTTTTTACTAATGTTTCAAACAGCGGTCTTTCAATCTTTACTGACTACGGAAGGCTTGTGCTCGTACTTGTAGGTTGTATGCTCTTTGTGGCATTTGGTATCAATGCGATAGTTGTTTTTGCAGTACTTAAAAGAAATCCGTATCCGCTTATCTGGAGATGTGTAAAGACAAGCGGTCTTACAGCATTCTTCACAAGAAGTTCTGCTGCCAATATTCCGGTGAATATGAATACCTGTGAAAGACTTGGCCTTGATAAAGACATTTATTCAGTGTCAATACCTCTCGGCGCGACTATCAACATGGATGGTGCGGCTATCACTATCGCAGTAATGACACTTGCAGCAGCGAATACGATGGGAGTTTCAGTCGATCTGGGTTCAGCCCTTATCCTTTCACTGCTTGCAACATTAGCTGCCTGCGGTGCTTCCGGAGTTGCTGGCGGATCGCTCCTTCTTATCCCGATGGCATGTTCTCTCTTCGGAATCTCAAATGATATAGCGATGCAGGTAGTTGCAGTAGGCTTTATCATTGGTGTGATACAGGATTCAGTCGAGACAGCGCTTAACTCAGCAGGAGATGTTGTTTTTGCAGCTACAGCAGAGTATGCACAGTGGGTTAAGGATGGAGAAGAACTTCCTACATTCCTTGGTGGAAAAAGAAAAGTAGATATTTGAAAAAGAAAAATGTGAAACAAAAATTCACGGCACGGGTCATAAACCTGTGCCGTGATTTCGTTTTAAAATAAATTGAGTGCTTCGCAGGCATTATATATGCCGTCTTTATCTACATCTGTCGTAACGTAGTCAGCTTTTTTCTTTA
The DNA here is from genome assembly GCA_024692715.1 of Lachnospiraceae bacterium. GTDB lineage: Bacteria > Bacillota > Clostridia > Lachnospirales > Lachnospiraceae > NK4A144. The sequence continues at coordinate 5,058 of JAILMH010000018.1, read as the reverse complement.
ATTCCGGGATAGCGTTGCCCATTGCGACCTTTGTCCAGTCATCGACGAACATGGAAAGATCATTTCCGGAATCGCCGAAAACAACAACATCTTTATAATCAGCTTTGAAGTAATCCATCATTTTGCGGATTCCATATGCCTTGTCGGCCGGCTCTACAAAGAGGTATTCGTCGTGGAAGCGATACCATGGAAGATCTTTTAGATGCGTAAGTGTTGTTTCCATCGGATAGCGTCCGGCAAGGTACATTTTGTAGATATTTTCGTAGTTTTCCGGGCGAAGTCCTGAAACGACCCTGGTTTTCATATATTTGTCCTTGGAAGCATTTGAAAAACGTTCGTCAGGAGAAAGTCTTACATTGGAATCATCGACCTGAATTCCCCAGGGAATGTGTTTTTCTTCACATTCATTTACAAGTGCGATTATTTTATCCTTTGGAAGTGGCTTGATCCCTAAAAGTTTATTATTGATAGTAAGACCATAACCGCCGTCACTTACCATATTGTCGAAACCGAGCTCATCCATGAAACTCAGAGCCATACAATGTGCGCGCCCTGTTGCGATGCTCAGGAAGTGTCCGGCTTCCTTCAGCTTTTTTAATGCTGTTTTTGCGGATTCAGGAATATAAATATGTTCGTAGCCGCCGGCTGCGAGCGTACCGTCGATATCAAAAAATAAATACTTTCTATTGTTCATAATGTCCCTCCAAAATCTTGTCATGTACATAATGTATCATATAAATGAAATTAAAAAAGTGTTATATTGTGTTTATTGTTGGTGAAAAAATGATATATTTATGTTTAATTAAACATTTAGGATGGCTGAGAGATGAAGAAAGAAAATGAACTTGCCGGACTTGAGCGCAGAGAAAAAATATTAGAGCTCTTAAATGAGACGCCGCAGGTGTTCGTAAAGGAGCTTTCTGAAAGATTTGGGGTTTCGGATATGACTATCCGAAGGGATTTTCATATGCTGGAGGAGCAGGGTATAGTCAATGTATTTTATGGAGGGGCTTCCCTGAGAAATACGCATCCTGCATTTAAGTGTTTTGAAATGCGTCAGGAGGTGCTCTATCAGTGTAAAGTGGAAATTGCCAAGAAAGCAGTATCCCATATACGGGAAGGGGATGTTATTTATCTTGACACTTCTACGACAGTCCTTTTAATGTGCCGATTCCTTCCGGACCTGCACCTTACCGTGATCACTAATTCCTTTTCGGTTATGGAGGAGCTTTATCAGCGAAGGAATATTGCCTTAAGAATGGCACCCGGGATTTACGTTCCGGAGTATGGCGGAAGTATGGAGACTGCTACGGTAGAGTATCTGACCCGGTATCATTATGATGCCATATTCCTCGGCGGGCATGCGATAGATCCTGCATTTGGAGCCTCTTCCGGCGGAGAGGTAGAGGGGATACTTAAGTCGAACCTTATAAAGAATTCTGACAGAGTGTACTTCCTTGCGGATCACACAAAGTTTGGCCGGAGAGAACTCCTGAAGTTTGCGGATGTTAAGGATTTTGATGCGATAATTACTGACTCAGATGTCGATATAGATACTAGAAATAAAGTGCTCCAGTCAGGAGGAAAAATGGAATGAGCGAAAAAAGGAAAATGAACCATCATGCACTGGCTATATTGATGGTTGTGGTAGATGCATTTGGATTTGCGATGATGACATTTTTTGTAAGGCAGTCGGGAGATCTTCCGACGATGCAAAAGGTGTTTTTCAGAAATGCGGTTGCAGCGGTCATTGCAGCAGCAACGCTGATAAGGCAGCCCGGCAGCTTTAAGATATCTAAAGATGGCTGGTTTGGAATAGCCATGAGATGTATTTTCGGAACCTCCGGAATGGTTCTAAATTTCTGGGCCATTGACCATATAGCTCTTGCGGATGCAAATATATTGAATAAGATGTCTCCGTTTTTTGCGATAATCATGTCTATCTTTATATTAAAGGAAATACCGAACAGGTTTGAAGTTGTTATGGTGGCAGTGGCTTTTCTTGGAGCAATCCTTATAATACAGCCATCGGCAGGACTTGCCAGCATCCCGGCTGTTGTAGGGCTTCTCGGAGGTTTTGGAGCAGGTGCTGCTTATACATTTGTCCGTAAACTTGGTATGATAGGCGTAAAGGGAAATGTAATTGTTTTCTGCTTTTCATTTTTCTCGGTCGTTGTGACGCTTCCGAACCTTATTTTTAACTTTGTTCCGATGAGTACAGCGCAGTGGGTTTCACTGATTCTTTCGGGCTGTTCTGCGGCAGTGGGCCAGTTCTGCGTAACAAAGGCATATCAGCTTGCGCCGGCGAAGGAGATATCGGTATTTGATTATACACAGGTAATATTTGCCGGAATACTTGGATTTTCATTTTTCGGAGAAATTCCGAATGCGATGAGCATGGCCGGGTACTGTATTGTTATTACAGCGGCTATAATTAAATGGTATTATAACGTACATGTTCAGAATAATTAACAAAAATAAAAATAACTTATGCGGGAAAGCTGTCATAAAATTGTGCTAAATTCCTATTTGTTGTATTAAATAAAGAACACAATATTACAACTTGTGCTTGAATTTTCAGACTATTGGCAATATAATAAAAATTGTCTGCGAGGGGTGCAGATAATACTTTAATTTAGGGGACATATAAATGAATACAGTAGAAATTGTTTTGAACTCAATGGACAAGGTAAAATCATTTGTTAAGGTGATTTCAAAGTTTAGTGCAGATTTTGATCTTACATGCGGAAGGGCAGTTATTGATGCTAAATCAATAGTTGGTGTAATGTCACTCGATCTTTCCAAAAAGCTTGATCTTAAAATTAATCCAAAGAAGAGCGACGTGAACGAGATAATCGAAGCTCTTGAACCATATAAAGTAGCATAAGTGATTCTTTGTGAAATAAAAAAAGGTGATATCAGCAAACGCTGATATCACCTTTTTTGAATCATAAGTTATTTGCCTGATGATCCAAGCTTTCCATCTCCACGATCTGAAGGGATGGTTTTTAATTCATCATAAGGTACTTCCTCGACAGGAACCTCGTTGTGAACGCGGTGGATGATGAGCTGTGCGATACCCTTTGTGTAAGGATAAACTTTGATGTACTCATCCATTTCTTTTCCATATCCCATTGAAACCTTGTACTTAGTGATAGTTTCGTCTTCAGGAAGCTTTGAAATAAGGATATCCTTATCAGAGCAGTTTGTGATAGCGATAAAGATCTCACCGCGGTAAGAACTGTCGATAACACCTGCACTGTACTTCATACCGATTGAACCCGTTGAACCACGCTCATGCACCTGAAGATAGAGATCAGATGAAAGGGCAGAAGCAATACCTGTAGGAACAAGTGTTGTTTCGTTTGGTTTGATTGCCATGTAGTCTTTTTCGAAATCAGCGTAGATATCAAATCCTGCGTTGAACTTTTCTTTTGTAGGAATTGTGGCAGAAGGTCTTACCTTCGCAAATTTAAGAAAACTTTCGCTCATTATATGTCACTCCTTTTTTAATAAAGATGAATATATATAGATTATACAACTACTTTTCGTTCCTGCCTATTATTACAGAAATAGTTTATAAAAAAATTCAAATCTTTAAGAAAATAGTGATGTATTATAATGGCGATTTTTGAATACAATTTGTTTTGAAAGAAATACAATTGTATTGAAAAAATATACAAATGATATTATAATTTTTTAGTTTGTAGTTTTATATTATGAGGGAGGATAAAGTATGAATGCAAATCTAAAAAAGTTTCTGTATTATTTTTTACCGGTTTTATTAATTGTCATTTCATTGGTTTCCATAGTGAATAGATGCATATGGCTTGATGAAGTTTACAGTATGAAATTGGTAAAACATCCCTTTTGGGAGCTGATCCAATTGGATGCGAGAGATGTTCATCCGCCGTTGTATTATATTGTTTTAAGGTGTGGCTTTTTGTCATTAGGGAAATTTATTGATCCATTATATGTTGGAAAATTTGTATCATTAATACCGTATATAATTTTGGTGATCATAGGTTTTACTCATATAAAAAAAGTATATGGCACGAAAATATCATTCCTTTTTAATATACTGGTTATGGGCATGCCAAAGATGCTTTTATATTCGACAGAGATAAGGATGTATAGCCTGGGGATGCTCTTTGTTACGTGCGCTTTTCTTCAAATTCACAGTATAATTGATAATGAAAAAGCAAACGTGAAAAATTATGTTTTATTAGCTTTGTTTTCGACACTTGCATCATATACACATTATTTTTCATGTGCATCAGCAATTGTCATATATGCAGAAATCTTTATTCTTTGGCTTATCAGAAAGAATGTAAAGGAAATAGGTAAATTGATCGCTTCAGGTATATTAGTGGTGATCTTATATATACCATGGTTGAGCGTTTTCTTTAAGCAGGCAACTAAGGTAAGTGATGATTATTGGATAGGACCGGTAAGCCTATCGAGTATCAAAGGTGATATAGGTTTCCTTTTTCGCGCGAATAATATTGCGTTGCGAATAATTATATGTATTATATTCGTAATTGGTATAGTTGGAATTCATAAATGCGAAAAGAAAAATAGAGAGAATGCGTTATGCGGTATTGGAGTATGGGCTGGAACGCTTGCTCTGGGCATTATTCTTTCTATCATTATTAGACCTGTTTTTGTATCAAGATATGTTATGGGTGCAGCAGCATGCATGTGGCTTGGAATTGCAATAGGTATTTCACAGATTGATCTGAAGAAATATAAAAGATTTGAATTGGCGGTCCCTGCAATTGTTACAGTTATCTGTATGTTGAATTCGACTGATTATCTATGCAGAGAAATGAGGGAAAAAAGGAATTTAGAGGTATGCCTTTCTGAAATAGATCAGTATACAGGAAAGGATAGAATTATATTAAGTGATTATCTGCATCTTAACGGTGTTTTTTCGTATTATCATCCTGAAGCCAATAATGTGCTTTATGAAGAATCTTTAAGCGAGCTTGCCAAAGATATTTATAGTGATTGCAGGCTTACACAAATTGAAGATCTATCTGAGGTTCATAATTATCC
>JAILMH010000004.1 GCA_024692715.1 Lachnospiraceae bacterium | reverse complement strand
TGTTCCGATCTTATCGCTTTCAGGATAAGAAATTATATAGCCTGAACCGTCAACGATGAAAGAATTACCGGTTTTCAAAGGAACGAGCGAATTGGCTTTTTCCTGTACATCTGCAAGGAAGATATCTGTAGCGATAACGCCGACTTCACCGTTCTTGAAATCAACACGGCGTGAAAGTGTGATACACATATCGCCTGTTGTTGAATCGATGTAAGGATCTGTGCTGACCCATTCTTTGGTCTCGATACCGCGGACATACCATTCACGCTCGGTAGCTACCCAGCCATCATTGTGATGGGTCGTTCCGTTCGCAAAGAAATAGGTGTTATCAGAAAATCCGATAAACAGACCTATATTTTTGATCACGTTATAATCAACTGTTGGAAGAAGGTACTCGAGCATTGCGTCGTGATCTTCAAAATATACAGTTTCAAGAGTATTTGCATAAGAGTCATAATGCGAGGTGAGCATCTCAAGCTGAGAGCCGATATCCCGGGCATTAGAAGTGGTTTCTGCCTGAAGGTCCTGTTTGACCAGATCAAGGATAGATTTCTTGGCCTGTGTCGTAAGAACAATGATGATAAAAATGATTCCGACGATGGTTACAGGAAGAAGTATTGTCAGAAGTGTGGTACTGACGCTTCTTTTGATTTTAAATTCATCGTTTTGGGGCGCATTACTGCCCTTTACTTTTGGTGTTGCCATATAAAGATCTCCCTTCCCATAAGTACAAAAATTCCCAGTAGAATTTTATTAGAAAAATACAGATTTATTATATAATAAATTTGCTTGTAAATGTGCTAAAAAGCCCGTAAATACTGCATTTTTTGGGGTGCAAAAGGTGGTCAAAATTAAGTGCACCAAAAGAAAATTTTTATAAAAAAATCTCTATGCTCCGGAGAACATAGAGATTTGGTATACATTTTATCGGTGTGATGTTTCAGCAATAAGATCTGCAATGGTTTCGACAGCGCCGGATTCTTTAGCGTTGTTCATGGCGTCGATATAATCAATGCTGTTTTCTCTGACGTGTGTTATAGCCTTCATAAGTGATTCATCTGAAAGGTCTTCATCCTTGAGAAGATAAGAGTAGCCTGCTTTTTCAAATGATCTTGAATTGAGAAGCTGGTCTCCGCGTGAACTTCCCACAGGAAGAGGAATGAGGATATTAGGCTTTTTAAGGGCGAGGAGCTCGAAAATAGCATTTGCTCCGGCTCTTGAAATGACGAGGTCTGCCATGGCAAAGAGATCCGGCATTTCACCTGAGATATACTCATACTGAACATATCCCGGAGTGTCCTTCAAAGATTCATCAAGTTTCCCCTTACCGCAAAGATGAACAACATTATAGCTTTCGAGAAGCTTTGGAAGTAAATGTCTGACAGCTTCATTTACATGCTGTGCACCAAGGCTTCCGCCGACTACAAGGATAGTGGGCTTTTCGCCGCGGGCGAGCCCTGTAAAGGCATAACCTTTACCGCGATCTCCCTGAAGCAGTGAAGCACGGATAGGTGAGCCGGTGAAAACAGCTTTTCCCTGAGGCAGATACTGCAGAGTTTCCCTGAAAGAACAGCAGATCTTTGAAGCTGAGCTGTAGGAAAGCTTGTTCGCAAGACCCGGAGTCATATCAGATTCGTGAATTATCACAGGAATCTTAAGGAGCTTCGCAGCTTTAACTACCGGGACGGAGACAAAGCCGCCCTTAGAAAAGACAATGTCAGGACGCTCTTTTTTGAGAATTCCAAAGGCCTGGAAAAAACCGTTTATGACACGGAACGGGTCTGTGAAATTCTTAAGATCAAAATATCTGCGGAGCTTTCCTGTGGAAATAGCATAATATGGAATCTTTTCTGCCGTTACCAGCTTTTTTTCGATTCCTGTATATGAGCCTATATAGACAGGCTTAAATCCGCGTTCTTCTAAAGCTGGAACCAACGCAAGATTTGGTACGCAATGTCCGGCTGTTCCGCCGCCGGTTAAAAGGATTTTTTTACTCATTTCAGATCTTCAAGCACTTTCTTTAATTCTTCATCTGTAGGCTTGGTAGGCTTCCAGAGAATATGCTGACCGTCATTCTTATATCTTGGAATGAGGTGCAGGTGGAAATGGAATACGGTCTGGCCGGCACATTCACCATTGTTCTGGACAAGGTTAAAGCCGTCAGCGTGAAGCTTTTCAGTCATTTCACCGGCGAGCTTCTTGGCAAGGATCATAGCCTTTCCGGCAAGATCTTCCGGAATCTCGTAAATATTTGCGTAGTGCTCCTTAGGGAGAATAAGGGCGTGGCCTCTTGTGGCCGGGCCTGCATCTAAAATAACACGGAAATCGTCGTCTTCATAAACTGTATTAGTAGAAAAAACACCATTGGCAAGTTTACAGAAAATGCAATCGTCTTTCATTAAATTAAACCTCCATAGATTTTTAAGTTCTGATAGCCCGATTATACCACAAGAAAAGGCTAAGTTCAGAGTGTATTCACCGGCTGGAAAATATTTACTGAGAATACTGTGTACAATTTTGTATAAAAATGTGTACATTCTGTGCATTGTATGATATTATGTACAAAGTGTGTACGAAAATATGTACATTGTATTCTGTTTTACAGAATAGAAGGGATTAAAGTTATGAGAAAGATGGGATTTACAAGATGCGTAGCCGCATTGAGTGCAGCAGCGCTGATTTCATGCAGTATTTGCGAAACAGCGTTTGTGACTCCGGTATTCGCATCAGAAGCATCTGCAGCAGATGAAGTTGACATAACAAAGGCAGAGGATAAGACCTGGGACTTTGGCAGTGACAGCTTAACTGTAAATGTACAAAATGAGACTTATTTATATGACAATATGTTCATTGATGCTACGGAAAACGGTGCCAAGGCGACAATGAATGGTGCGCAGTGGACTCAGGTCAATGAGGGAACGAAGTTTTATTTCCCGGTAAAGGGCGATGCTGAGATCATACTGAAAGCCTACAATAAGGATGCAGAGCAGTTTGAGATCAATGGGGAACAGTTTGAGGTCTCAGGCGACAGCAATCCTTTTACATATACATATAAGTACAAGGGAAGTGCAAAGGTTCTTGAACTTGATGTAATAAAAAATGGTTCATATTTTGAATCTCTCACAGTTAAGCATACAGATGGCACTCAGTCTGAAAACAAAAAAGAAGAGAAAGAGTCTGCAAAAGATGTAGATACATCAGTGTGTGCGTGGGACTTCACTTCTTATAGTGATGGGGAAGTTAATATACAGAAAAAGGCTGATTATGTTCAGAATATCTATGTAGATGCTTCTAATGGTAAATTCTATACAAGAAGCGGTGATACACAGGTCAATGCAGGAACTAAGCTCTATGTTCCGGTTTCAGCAAACGAGACTTTGTATTTTACTACAAATAATGGTGCATCAATTTCTGCAGAGGGTTCAGAGCTTAAGCCTGCCCAGGCGGATGGTGAGTACCTTTACAGTGTAAAAAATGGAGATAAAGCCGCAAATATTGAGATCGTTTTTAATGCACAGGATTATCTTCATCAGATTTACGTAAAGGAAAATCCTTTTAAGAAAACCGAGGAAATAACTGCTCCGGAAGAAACTTCAGAAGATGTGGATTACTCAGATAAGTTTGAATATCCGGTTGAATATAATGAGTGGGATTTCACTGATTATGACGCTATCAAGGCTGACGCAGAAATGATTCAGGGGGCTGACGGATATTTCCGCTCGCTTTATATTGATGCAGCAAAGGGAAAATTTAACCCTCGTGATAACGGTGGAAAAGATGACGCCCAGGTAAATGCCGGTACAAAGATCGTTGTTCCGCTTAACAAGTCAACAAGCGGCAAGGCTGTCCTCAAAGTTTCATACACTCAGGGTGCTATAACTGTAAATGGTGAGGAGTACAGCTCAGGCAGCGAGTTTACTTATGAGTATTCGGGCTATAGCTATGCAGTTATCGAGTGTACTTCCAATACTTATATACATGAGATAAGCGCTTCATATCCAAAGTCTGTTTTTGACTCACAGGAGTCAGGCGAAGTCGATGTATGGGATTTTGGTGGTGTATCTTCTAATATCGCAGGTGCAGTAGATCATATAGAAGCTGATGAGTATGAGCAGGTTTCTGATCTTGTGGCTTCATACGATAAGGTGAAGAAGGATAAAGAAACAGGCGAAGTTGCTTTTGTAAAAACTGTAAGTGAAGCATTTGTAAGTAACGGTAAATTTGCTGCAGATGACCTTACACTCAGCTATGCAACAGGCGACAGAATTTATACAGAAGACGGAGTGGGTAATACTCATAAGTCTACAAAGAAAAAGGGCCAGTTTGAGTTTGAAGATGGATATGCTTCAAGCGGTTATTACTATGCAAATGGTAACGGTGGTTCTGAAAGACGTTATGTAGAGATCGCCAATGTAGAGGCCGGAAATATTATCGACATTTACATGGATTCAAAGAATGTCGAAGAAAAAGCTCACTTTGTAAATGATTCCGGTGAGCAGGATGAGGTATTTACAGTATCCACAACACCTTCAAAGTACGAATTTATCGCAGAATACGATGGAAATTATAAGATATATACTGAAACAGGAAATAATGGTAAGGCTGATTTCTTCCGTGTCGTAAGAAGAACAGACACTGTTGTTCAGGGTAAGGTAGATTTCGGATCACTCGAAACTCCGGAAAATTATAGAATAGTACTTACTGACGAGGAGTCAGGTGAGGAAATCGAAGCTGAGGTAGACACAGCTTCAGATAAATATGCTGCATACATTAAAGCCGGAAAGCAGTACAAGACTTCAATAAAGGATGCGGCAGGCTATGCGGTTACTGATGCAACAGCTGAAGTAGAAGCTGATGCAAAGGATGCAGTATCCAGGACAACTCACGATCTTAAGATCGAGGCAGTTGACACAGTTACTGTATCGGGTAAAGTGTCAGGCTTTGAAAACGGTTTTGATGTTTCAAGTGTGAAGCTTGTATTTACAAATGCAGAAGGCGGTTCTTCATATGCGGCACTTGATGCAGAGGGAAATTACTCAGCAGAAGTAAATGCCGGTACTGAGAACAGTGCATCCCTTGAAAACTGCTTTGACTATGTGATAAAGAATGCAGAGGCTTTTACAGCCGATGCAGATATGACAAAGAATTATGAAGTTGAAAAGACTTTAACTTATAAGGTATCAGGTAAACTCCTCAATATTCCTGCCGGAACAGAGGTAAGCGAGATAACCTTCACAAATAAAGCAGATAAGCAGAGTTACAAGGGAACAGTAAATGGTCTTGAGTATTCTGCAGAGCTTAGAAACGGTACTTATACAGCTGCTATAGATAATGATGATTACGTGACTAAGACAACTGTTACAGTCGCAGACAGCTTTGTTGAAAAGGATCTTTACTTCAACGCAGCCATAGAATATAAGACTGTCGGCTCAGCATCAGATGTATATGTGGGCTATGAAGATAAGGAACTGAACTTTGACACAGTACAGGATGCTGTAGATGCGATCACTGCAACCAGAAGCGGAAGCAGCAGGATCACTCTGCACATAGCACCGGGTACATACCGAGAGCAGATCATGATCGATACTCCAAACCTTACGCTTAAGGCAGATAAGGGAAGAGTAAAGCTTACATGGTACTATGGAATCGGCTATGTATATTACAGTGCAAAGGAAGGCTTTTATAACGCTGAGTCAGCATATAATAAGCTTAACAAGGGCAGTGTAGATAAGTGGGGCGCATCAGTTTATGTAAAGGGCAATGCAGAGGGCTTTAAGGCTGAAGGAATCACCTTCGAGAACTCATTTAACAGATATGTGACAGCTGAGGAGATCGCAGATGGAGTAGAGGCTTCAACTGCTGCATATCCTGACACAAAGATCACATTTAAGAGAACTGAAGGCGCTGATGTAAGAACTACAACAGCAACAGAGCGTGCAACAGCACTTGCTGTGGATGCGACAAATGTAGAATTTACAAATTGCTCGTTCTATGGAAGTCAGGATACACTTTACACACATAAGGGAACACGCGGATATTTCAATAACTGTACGATAACAGGAAATACCGATTTCATTTTCGGATACGGTGACTATGTATTTGAAAGCTGTGTCCTTAAGTATGAAGGCTATAGTGATGCAAACAAGAAGCACTCTTACCTGACTGCAAATAGAGGTGAGGATGCAGAGCTTGGTTATCTCTTTAATAACTGTACAGTAACAGGACCGTCAGCAGGACTTACCCTCAGCGGTAATTATCTCGGACGTCCATGGGATGCAAGCGCAAAGGTTACTTTCAAGAACACAAATATCGTAGAAGATGGTCTCGTAAGAGATGAAGGCTGGTCAAATATGGGTGACCGACTTCCATATAATGTTTCTTATAAGGAATATGACACAGAGGAAGCCGGAAAGGTAGTAACACAGGATAAGCGTGTATTTAAGTTAAAGGATAAAGCTACAAAGCGTGTAACTGCATCCGGAAACAGTTCTAAGATCTATAGCAGTGAGGCTGAGCTGGGTCTTAATGCCGGAGATTACTTTAAGGACTGGAAGCCTGAGAACTTCGTTGCGGACGAAGTGGAAGAGACAATAACAAAGGGTGCTGATAAGAATTATCAGAGTTATATAGTTTATTTCAAGGATGATAACGGAAACGAGATCCTTATGCCTGAGTCAGAAATGGCAAAGGTTGGAAGTATAGTTAAGGCAGCAGATGTGGCTGAGGTGATCCCGGGATATGTATTTGCTTCGGGAAATACTATAAGCATTACAGCGGCAGAGGCCGGAGAGATCGTCTGCACATATAAAAAGGCGAATACAAGCTATAAGGTAAGACAGGTTGTAAGAAGGACAGGAGAGCTCCTTAATGAGAGCACTTATGATGGAGTTTACGGAACTGAGGTTTCAGTAGATCCTACTGCGCTTCCTGCAATCAGTGGTTATAAGGTATATAACAAGAGCGTACAGACTATCTGCCTTAAGGGCGAGTCTTCAAATGTGATCTGTATCTACTATGATGAGGGAACAGAAGAGTCTGCAAATGAGGGAACAGATCCTGTAGAGCCAAGTGCACCTACAGGTAAGGATTCATCATCAGATAACGAAGGAACTTCAAAGGATGAGACTACAAAAGAGGGTACTGACAAAGAGCCTTCAAAGAATGAAGTACCGTCTTCTGACTCCGGTTCATCAGATGACAGCAAGAAATCAGAAAGCAGCACTAGTGAAAAAGCTGCAAATGTCACTGTAGATCTTGGAAACGGTGTGTCTGTGACAGCGCCTGTATCACTCACTTATAACGGTAAAAAGTATAAGAAGAACAGTGATATCGGTGTCAGCGTTGTATATAACGGCCAGACATATTCAGGCGATGCAGTAAAGCTCAAGGTAAAGGGCAGCAAAAATGCCGGAACTCTTAAGGTTCAGCTTAAGTCTATTAAGGGTGTTAAGACTTCTAAGAAGGACTTTAAGGGAACATCTGCATTCGATATCGATGTAACTCCTTTCACAGTTACAAGCAGCAATATAGCTCAGGTAAAGGTGAAGAAGGGAGTCGTTAAGAGTGTAAAGGTTACGATCAACGGCAAGTCTAAGAAGGTTCCAAAGAAGATGCTTACACAGGATGGAAGCAAGATCATATTCAGCGGAAACTTTGAGGGAGAGATAGCTGTAAAATAATATACGTGATTTAAGAAGTGTCGGTGTAAAAACCGGCACTTCTTTTTTGTTATCTTTTTATTGCTCTTTAAAAGTAACTAAATGATTATTTTTATCATCAATAGACTTTTTGCGTTGACAAATATATTCAGGTTAGAGACTATGTTGAAAAGGACGGAGAAAAAATCACTTCAGACTGGTCAAGGCCAAAGAAAGTAAAGGTTAAGTAATAACCGGATCAGATAAAGATGAGCACTGCAGGAAAATTGCAGTGCTCATTTTATTTATCGCATGTTTTTTAAGATGTCGAAGCAATCGAAGGTTGCAAAGTAGTCCTTTGGTGTTTCGGCGCGGCGGATGAGCTGGACACTTCCGTCTTCTTTTAAGAGAAGCTCCTTTGACTTGAGCTTTCCGTTATAGTTGTAACCCATTGAGTAGCCGTGGGCACCGGTGTCGTGGATCACAAGGAGATCGCCGAGATCGATCTTTGGAAGCATTCTGTCGATGGCAAATTTATCGTTGTTTTCACAGAGAGATCCGGTTATGTCATAGAGATGATCGCACTCTTGATCTTCCTTGCCCATAACTGTTATGTGGTGATAAGCACCGTACATGGCAGGACGCATGAGATCTACTGCGCAGGCATCCACACCGATGTAGTTTTTATAGATATTTTTCTCATGGATCGCAGTTGTAACAAGGCATCCGTAAGGGCCGGTCATGAAGCGCCCCATCTCGGTATAGATAGAAACATCACCCATTCCTGCCGGGGTGAGGATGTCATCATATGCTTTATGTACGCCTTCGCCGATCTTTCGGATATCATTTGGTGTCTGGTCAGGGCGGTAGGCGATTCCCACTCCGCCGGAAAGATTGATAAATGAAATATGTACTCCGACCTCATTTTTAAGCTCTACAGCAAGCTCAAAAAGAGTGCGTGCCAGAGTCGGATAATAGTCATTTGTAACGGTGTTGCTGACAAGGAAAGAATGGATTCCAAAGTGTTTAACACCTTTGTTCTTTAAGATCTTAAAGGCCTGGAAGAGCTGTGCCTTTGTCATACCGTATTTTGAATCGCCGGGATTGTCCATGATACCGTTGCTTATCTCATAAACTCCGCCCGGATTATAGCGGCAGCAGACAGTCTCAGGGAATTTGCCGGCAATCTTTTCAAAAAATGAAATGTGGGTAATATCGTCAAAATTTACGACAGCGTTAACTTCGCTGGCAAGCTTATATTCACTTGCCGGGGTGTCGTTTGAGGAAAACATGATCTGATCAGGCTCAAATCCGAGGGCATCTGCGAGCATGAGCTCTGTGGTAGATGCACAGTCACAGCCAAAGCCGTACTCCTGAAAGATCTTTAAGATAAATGGATTCGGGAGAGCTTTTACTGCGAAATATTCTCGATAGCCCGGATTCCAGGAAAAGGCTTCTTTGACTGCTTTGGCATTTTCGCGTATTCCTTTTTCATCATATAAATGAAAAGGTGTAGGGTAAGTCTTCACAATTTCCTGAAGCTGTTCTTTGGTTACGAATGGTAATTTTTTCATAGATAAAAGCCTCCTGATTACTTGATTTGGATAATACATTAACGTGATAAAGCGGCGGTGTCAAGTACCATACAGGGATTGTTTATCAGGTGTTCAATTTGCTATACTTAAAAGAACTATTGATGATAAAAAAGAGGATTATTATGATAAAAGCAGTATTTTTTGATCTTGATAATACATTATATAGCTTCGATAAGGGAACAAAGCTTGGAAACAGGGCCTTTGGCGAATATTTTGAAAAGAACTTCGGAGTGCCGTGTGAAGAGGCCATGAATGACTGGCGTGAGATGATGAATCTTGAGATAGAGAGACTTGGAATCCACAATGCGGCCTATCACAGCAGGATCATCCGCGCAAAACGCTGCCTGATGAAGAGAGGTCTTCCGCAGAATCCACATGCAAGGATTTTAGGAAATTTATACTGGGATACCCTCCTCGATAATCTTGAGATAGAGGATGGTATTGAAGAGCTTCTTAAAGCGCTTAAGAAAAAAGGGATATTCATCGGCTGCGGCACAAATATGACAGCGGAGATACAGCATGAAAAAATACATCGTCTTGGCTTGGAGAAGTATTTTGACACAATAGTCTGCAGTGATGAAGCGGCTGAAGAGAAGCCGTTTAAGGGCTTTTTCGACTACTGCCTTACTATGCTTGACGCAAAGCCGGAGGAATGTGTTTTTGTTGGTGATGATATAGAAAATGATATCTATGGCTCGAAAAATGCCGGCTGGAACTGTGCATGGTATACGAAGTATCCGAAACCCAGAAATGAAAAGAGAGCAGAAGAACTTGGTGTAGAGAATAGAATAAATAATTATCGTGAGTGTTTGAGAGACGGAAAGATTTATTTAGGAAATCTAGAGATTTGAAATGGCTAAAAATAAGCATCCGCTGGAATTTAGATATTATACGATCCCGGCTGAAGAATACATCCTTTCGCTGCTAGGAAAGGGCTGGGAGAGAGAGTATGGAAATGATACGGGAAATACCCTTCATTTCCATAATTATATGGAGATAGGCTTTTGCTACGAGGGCGCAGGGCAGCTCGTCATAGAAGATAAAAGCTATAGGTATACCGGAGATATGTTCACTATCCTTCCGGCATATATTCCGCATACGACGATCTCGGACAGGGGAAATATCTGTAAGTGGGAGTTTCTCTACCTGGATCTCGACAATTTCGTTAAAAATAGAATGCAGATGAACAGCATGTTTGAGGAACATGCGTTAAAGACCATAAATAAAAAAGGCTTTATCTACGCTGTAGACCAGCAGCCTAAGATGGCGGCGCTGATCAGAAACATAATCGAAGAGTGTCGTGAAGAGAAGATATATTATAAGGAAAGTGTAAACGGGCAGATATATTCGCTCATCATCGAGCTTTTGAGGGCAGATAATGCGGAGAATCAGAAGCAGCTTGATACCAAGACCGGAAGAACTCTTCAGCCTGTGTTTGACTACGTGAAGCAGCATTTCACAGAGGATATAAAAATTGTGGAAATGGCCAATGCCTGCGGACTTTCAGAAACGCATTTCAGAAGAAGTTTTGAAAGCGTTATGAATATGAAACCGGCTGACTATGTGAATTATGTGAGAGTCGATGAAGCCTGCCGACTGATAAGCCGGGAGAATCTTTCGATGGAGGAAGTGGCTATCCGTGTGGGTTTTCAGTCACAGTCGACTTTTAACCGGAATTTTAAGCGAATCACGCAGATGACGCCTTTTCAGTGGAAGGCGGATGCGAGAAAGAATAATCATGAATTTCCGGCGTATGGTATCTCGGCGCTTGAGGGATGGAATTTCTAAAGGGATAAATCAAAACGGGAGTGGGTTGTCATGGAGAAAAATTTTATCGACAGAAAATTCTATGATTCAATAGTAAACTTCGAAGACAGTGACGAAGCGCAGGATTATTATTATTGGGTTATGAATTCTGAAACAGGAAAATTGAAGAATGATGGACAGTCAGAAACGGTGCGAGAGCTGATCCTTCGCGTGTATGCAATGCTTTTTTGCGAGGATATGGAGTACGGAAACGGTGAAATGGCAGGACCGGATGAGGTCGCTGACACAGCGGATCGCCTCTATATCGGCAGTGTAGGCTATGACTCTGAGCACTGGTACCGGATGAAATATCATTTTCCGGTGATAGATGATGACAATTATGACCGCTTTGCAGCGCTCGTAATAGCGGATCTCAGGGCAGGCGAGCTTCGTGAAACTGTAGTTAACGATGGTGAAATGCTGATCGTCGGGGAGGCTGATCCTCTGCATATGACAGCGCAGCAGAGAAAAAATCAAAAGACCATATCAATTGATCTTCCGGAGGGGGGAGCCTCATGAGGATAATTGTAGTGGATGATAAAGCTGCGGATCTTGAGTTGATATCTGATCTTGTGTATGAAGTGGATAATGACTTTGAGATACTTGAGTTTGATGATCCGCTCCGGGCGCTTGCCTTTGCGAGAGAAAAGGAGATCGACGTTGCTTTTATAGGCACTGACATGGCAGATCTTGCGGGAGTGGAGCTTGGACGATACCTGCAGGAGCTTAATTCGTCGGTGAATCTGATCTTTATCGGAAGTGATAAAAAGTATGCCTTTGAGGCGATAGATATGCATGCCAGTGGTTATATCCTCAAGCCGGCTACAGCAGAAGCTGTTGAAAAGGAGCTGAAGGAACTTCGTTTTCCGGAATTTCAGAAGGAGCATAAGAGGGTCTTTGCACAGACCTTTGGAAATTTCGAGCTTTTTGTAGATGGTGAGCCGGTGGAATTTAAGTATAAGAGGACCAAGGAGATAATCGCGCTTCTGGTGAATAACAGAGGAGCGCAGACTACGAATGGTCAGCTTATAGCAAACATGTGGGAAGATGATGGAGAGCCGGATAAGAAAACTTCCTACTTGTGCAATCTCCGGCAGGATCTGCAGAATACCTTTAATAAGCTTAAGCTGGAAAATATAATACTTAAGCAGCGGGGAAGTATGGCTATCGCAAAGGATAAGATAGAGTGTGATCTATATGATTATCTCGAAAAGAAGGATAAGTCTAAATATACCTATGCCGGAGAGTACATGGCACAGTATAGCTGGTCGGAGTACTATACTTCAGAACTCGATGAGATATGTTATATGAGAAGATAAGGCAGGGACGCAGACGACTTTTCGGTTTTGCTTTGGAAAAAACTGCATTTCGTCAGCTGTCAGCTACCATTCGTCAGGTTTTGCACACAAAACTAAAAATAAGTGCTAAAGTGAGGTAAATTTTCTTGATAAATAATTAACTTGGAGGAAAGACTATATCATGAAAAAAGGGAGCTTTAAGCGCGGGATGGCGCTTATTTTGTGTGCAGTTTTGGCGGCGGAACCGTCGATGAATGCAGCAGCGGCTGAGAGTGAGGAGCCTCAGC